>DATDKD010000132.1:0-3944 GCA_036520175.1 Nitrososphaeraceae archaeon | reverse complement strand
TACCTCATAAAAATGCAATTTGTCTTTATAATTATAGAATTTAAGTATTAAAAATCCAATTTACCATATCATAATTCATTATATACTTTCTTGTCAATAATTAATTGTGAATCCAAAGTACAGAAGTAGAATAGAAATAATTTCTTCAATACTCGAAGCATCACTCGCTGGAGCAAAAAAATCAAAAGTCATGCATAGATCCTTTGTTTCCAACACACAGTTTAAATTATATATGAATCATTTAATTGAGAAAAACTTACTTAGTATTGACTCGGAAGGTAAGTTAACCATTACAACTAAAGGTGTAGAATTTTTAGAACATTATCATACATTAGAAAATATGCTTGATCTTACTATACAAAAACAATCTCTAAAAAATGACGTTTATTCACAATATCTCTTACCTACATAATTCGTAGATTCTTATTGTCTAAAGTTGATTCAGATTGATAAAATAATGATAATACACTCTATATGGTAAAATAATAATATTTACATAATATTATTATTATTGCGGTGCAGCCAGTTTAAAGTAATCACATTCCGAACTTGTTCAACTTATTACAGTTGATTATTAATGAAACAAGAACTGAACATGCTAGACGCCTTATTACATTTTCACTATTTCAAAAGGGTGTGTAAAGATTAATCCAGAGACAAAATTATTTCAAATCACGAATATTCTTATAGCCTTTCTTAGATTTAGTTTTCAATTCGGTACCTTCCTTTAATTTAATTTTTTCATTAGAAGCTTTACTCTTATTTTTACCATACTTAGTATTGAATTCACTCATTTCCAAGTCATATTGAGATCCTGCTGGTTCTTCATCATAATAATATTGTTTTTTAATTTCCTCTTTCTTAATATCCAACCATAAATATTTTCCATCATATACATCAGCCAAAAATTTTGGAATCCAAAACCTTTTCTTTTTAATCAAACCTTCTTCAACCATTATATGATTTTGAGATATTTTTTCTATTTTTCCCAGGTTTTCACCGTCAATAGATTTAACTTTTTTATCCTTCATTTCATCCCATAATATAGTAGGGCCTGAAGTACCTCCCTCATTCTCCATAATACCTTAATTGATCAACATTAAATATAAAGAATATATCGATTGTTTCAGGTGTAGTGATGTTATTGATAAACTAATAAATTAGATGTTGCATAGTTTACTATTGAGAAAATTGACAGTTGGTCTTTCGTGGGATAAAGCAAAAGGTAAAAGTGTTAAATCTATAGATAATAAGGATATTGGAAAGATAAAAGAAATCTCTCAAGATTATATTCAAATCAAAAAGGGAATTGTAGATAAAGAATATTTTTTCGTTCCTAAATATTTTGTTGAAGGATATGATGAAGATGACATCATTGTCTCATTAACTGAAGATGAAATAAAAACTAAATTTTTCAATCAATCTAATCCTTCAAATGATATGTTAGATGATGATAGTTACAAGGAAAGGAAAGACTCTTTAACGAAAAAACATCCTAATTTTGAAAACGATATACCTCGATATTCTGTTGTTGGACCTCAAAATGATCCGGATTCTTTGCCAAAAGAGGAAGGAGCTAAACTGAGTTGGGAAAAGGTAATGAACAAAGAAGTAAAATCATCAGACAGAAAAGAAATAGGCAAGATAAAAAGTGTAGGTCAATCTTTTGTTGAGGTTGAAGATGGTGTAATCAGCAAAAAGCATTATTTCATTCCAAAAAAATATATACATCAATATGATGGTGATACAATATATTCTTCGTTAGAAAAGGAACAGATAATTCAAAAATATCAAAGAGATTCACCTCCTCTTGAATCAGAATTGCAAGATATTGAAAAAGGAGAAGAGTATGAGTTAATTCCATTTATGGCAAAAGAACCAGGGTTGGAGATAAAAACAGAATTAATGGATGAAGAACTAAAAATTCCGTGGGAAGAAATAATTCACAAGCATGTTAGAACTACTGACAATATAGATATTGGAGATATAGATAAAGTTGGGGATGAATTTGTTGTAGTTAGAGAAGGAGTTGCGAATATTCATTTATACTACATTCCCAAGAAATATATTATAAAATATGATGGTAGCTCTTTATGGGTAAATCTCTCCTCGACTCTTGCATCTTCAAAGTTCGAGAGAAAGAATGAACCTTCCGAAGAAGAGATGGAAGCACTCCTTAATCAATAGATAATATAAAATAAAAAGATCAATCTTGATTAGTTCTTAATTTTCAACTTTATTTTTCCAAATTCTATAATCGTGTCCTGACAAAAGAAATAAAGATTTTAAAGGTTCTGAAAATATAATAACTTTCCTGTAACGTTTGCTTTGTAACTATCCCTTAGTGAAACGTAATATGTGTCACCAATTTAATTTATTTATCATATACAAGAACAATTAAAAACATATCATAGAGATAGTAGAAATAAGAGTTATTATTGTTAATAAATATAATCAAGGAATTGTATAATGACGAATATAACACACTATATAAGTTTCAATCTCTTAAGATTTACTATTTTAAGTATTTCTACTAAACAATCAATTGAAAGTAAGGTTAAAAATCATAATGATAATGAACATCAACGTTTTCTTTACCTTTTATCATTAAATAGTATGTAATACATTTTTATATGAATATTTAAATGGTACAACATACCAAATTTTCTTCTTATGATGGGAAAACTTCTTTATTTTCACTACCTAATACAATAAAATTAAATAATCCTCTACTTATTGCAGGGTTTCCTGGTCCTGGTTTAGTGGGCTCCATTAGTATTAATTACGTTATTAAAAAATTAGACATGCAACAAATATTTTGTTTCGAGTCAGAATTTATAGTTCCTGGTGTTATTTTTATGGATGGTAAATTACATCATCCTTTTAGGATATATTCAAATTTAGATGGAACTATTTGTGCAGTGATATGCGAAGCTCCTATAATGATAAATGGCATGCATTCACTATTAGATGCTCTTGCTACATGGGCTGAAGATATTGGTATTCATGATGTTTTTGTTATTGATGGGATAGCTATTCGGCCAGGATCTAGTACAGACAGTAATAAGGTTCTATCCAATCTCGAACGACGGCCTATCATTTTATCAAGTAGCGACGATAAAATTATTAATTCCAATAATAACAAACCGAATTTAAATATTGAATCTCTAATAGAAGGTTCAACGACGTTTATAGGAGGTATAGCAGGAGGTTTATTATCTTCATGTATCTCACATAATATTTCTTGTTCAGTAATTTTTATTCCTACTCAATCAGGCATCCCTGATCCAGATGGTGCTGCATTGACAATTGAATTATTACAACATACAATCGCTAATAATAACTTTAAAGTAGATACGTCTGAATTAAGAAAACAAGGAGAAGAAATGAAACATAAGTTAAACAACTTAATTAAATCCGTTAAACAACAACAAGAACAATCCCAATTAATTCATGATGGCAAGCATGATCCTATAATGTATTCCTAATTCCAACTTTTCGGATTATTTATGAATTGCATTGTATAAATTCCCTGGTTAATATATCAAAGTATAATATTTATTTTATGTTGAATACTTATTATTATTAGGATAGTTTTATATTTTCCTCATCATCTTTTTTTCAGATACCCACTGCTATAACTAATGAACTTAATCTATATACACGGATATATCATATCGTATTTTTTCATTATATTCATTATTTTTGCAATATTCAAATTCAGAAATTTAATCTATCCATTTTTGCTTTAAAATATAATACAGATTTCGCCTTAAATCCACTAGCAGATTAAATTTATAAGTGAATGACAAATAATTATGATATTTTTATAATCTTCATAACATTTACTTTAAGAAACAATTTTAGTAATTTATCTATAACCTTTTAATAAATTAGAGATTATTTAAAGATGATGGCTAAAGAAAATCAAAAAAATACTAATA
>DATDKD010000131.1:0-14039 GCA_036520175.1 Nitrososphaeraceae archaeon | reverse complement strand
CAGCAGACAATATAAAAAATAATCAACAGAATGAAGAAGCAATAATAATAGATAGCATCATAGGGGAACTGGACAAAAAAAGAGATATAGATATAAACAAAAAGAAAAAAGCTTTACTAAAAGATGAAATTTGGAAGTACGGAGAAGAAGAGATACTATTGATTATGTTCTATTCATAATCCGTGAAGTGACAGGTAAACTATATTAAAATAAAGTTAGTTGGTCTTAATTATAAAATCATGATACGAAAGGAAATTTCCAAGCTAAGTAATCAAATTGTAAATTGATATTCACTTTGCTAAATCGTTCATTTTTTTATTAATTGTTTCACCGAGTTTTTTTGCAACTTCAGTTAGATTTTTTCCAATGTTTTTTGCTTTTTCAGTGATGTTAGAGACATCATTACTAGCGTTTCCCTGAATTTCCTCGCTAGTTTGATTAGCATCTTGTTGCAGATGTTCGACTGTTTGATTTGCTGATTGACTCATATTTTTCATTGTTTGGTTTGTGCTGTTGGACATATCGGATTGTGCAAAGGATAAAGGAGTTACTATAGAATGAGAAAATAAAAAGATAATTGCAATGAATATTGTTATTGATCCTGGTACAACTGATTGAATTTTTATAATCATTATTATCGTACTACCCCTTTTTTCTGCTTCATATTATAAATTAGTAATTTTGTCTGGGTCTTCTATCATATTGTCTAATCCTCTTGTTTCTGATTTTATTTTATCATCATCATTTAATCCTACTTCTTCGTCTGTCTCAATTTTTCTATCTTTATCGATTTCCATTGTAATTGTTGTTGTACATTCTACTTTATAGCAATTAGATTTGAATCACAGATAACAATTTTATGTATTATTTATTATGATAGATGTATATGCATATTAGTAAATTATCTAATTGCAAGTAACTTTTTCCAAGGAATTGTAATCTCTAACTAACTCTTGAGGATATCCACATACATAATATTGATTTGGATAATGGTTATTCAAAATATCATTCTGAACCTCTGTTTTTTCTTTTGAATCTTTATTAATTTTCTTAGTTTTATCAATTGAGGACACAGGAATGTCTTTCTTTAGGTCTTCCCCATTATCTTCTCCATTATCATTCTTTTTTGCAAAAGATATTTGAGATGAAGATATAATCAAAATACTTGTTACAAATGCAATAACAATAATAACCTTATTAAGATTCATATTTAAAAAAATTTAATTTACTATTTATAAATTGTGAATAATTTGGAGTTCTTTTGATTCTAAGTGTGGTAGAATTGCTAACTATATAATCAAACAAAACGAGATTCGCAATATCGTTTGGTTCATTCAATTTTAAATTCGGAAATATTTTACCAACAATCAGGAGATGCTAAAAAGCCATACTTGGCACAATGTTCTGCTGATGTTTCGGAAGATGCACCTGTTAACGCATCATATACTACAATAATAAATAACGTGCCAATAAAAAATATACTGAAACCATTAAGAGCAAATTTTAATGCTTTTTTAATAGGACTTATTTTAGCCATCGCGGATAACATCATTAACTGAGACTGTATCTTGTTCTATATAATTACTATAGTCTATTATTCGAAATGAGAATTGCAATATTCTAAAACAAAAATCTTTTATGTTTGTACATCATATTGCATCTCACAGAATTGCCTTTACTGTCAAGATTTTAGTAAGGGTGTTAGTGTCACGTCTAACACCCACTTCCAATGATTATTCTGTAAGTACCTGTAACACGTATTACTTTAAAAAAAATATTTTTTTATATGTAGTACCTATTTGCGGAATTTTTTACTAATAACGAAATGTAGATGATAACATATGGAAACTAATTGATAACGTTTATGAAAAAGGAATTGATGAATTTATTAAATTAAAAGAAAGATTAGTTGAATTTTTACAATGATTAAAAACAATTATATATATTCATTCATACCTGCATTGGAACGTTTTTGACCGCAATAATCACATACCAATTCTCTAGTTTTACTAACTTCTGTTGCTCTAAACTTTCCTTTCTTACATGTTGGGCATAATTCTAATTCGGACATATCATATTAAATCAACAGCTATAATAAAAGTTCTATCACCGTAATTTTACAGCTTTATTTTTTGCATCTATCAACAATAGAGTTAAGCCCATGGGAGTAACACCGATAGCGGTTCTAAAATATGAATCCCATGTAGAGATAGGAGTATTTTATATTAAGCTTTTATTATTGGAACTTATTTTAAAATTAATTAATAAATATTCTAAAATAATATTGTCAAGGCATATATTAAATAAACCCAGATGTATTAGAAAAAAATTGATATCTAAATAAATGAAGAATGTTAATTCAAAAGAAACTACAACTATTTAGAAAAGTTATAATTTTTTACACTGTTCTATAACATCAGAGTACGTGATTAGAGGTACTATTTTTAATGCATTGTTTTTACCTACATTTGTTGCAAAGAATGATTGTATTAAATGAGCATCATTAGCTTCAACGACCCATAAAAAAGTGTGTTCTAAACCTGAGTGATATTGGTTAATTATTTTTATATTTAGTTTACTTGCCTCCTCAACTATTTTAGGACCATGTTCTAATACTAATTTTCGAGTTTCAGCGTTATTTAACGGACATGCTTCTGTAGTGTGACTGCCATATATTCCATATAAGCCCATAGTTATTTATATGATTAAAGTTTATAAATATTGTTTGGTTTGTTTGCATTTATATTATTAATATGACTTTATCTTTTAATTGAATAATAAAATATTGTATTGTACTATTAAAATAATACAAAAAATAGATGAGCCCCTGAAAACTACTAGCCCGTCGGGAGTAGAACCTTCCATGTAGTAGGTTCTATTACATAGTACTTAGCTCATAGTATTTAGCTTTTATTATTAAAAACTTATTTCAAAATGTACAATTGCTAATGTATTAAAGTATTATAATAGACAAAAACAAGATGAGATGTTATTGGACATTGTACCCGAATATCATAGTAAAATTACATTTCTCAACATTTAAAAGAAAAAAGTTGTTTCTATAAAGTTTTAGGATTATACAAATTATTCATTTATGTCTATTATTCAAAAATCAGAAAAACAATCTTATTTAAAACTGGAGGTAAAATATTCTTATATTAATACAACTCTCAATTTTAATAAAGGACTAATAAAAGTATTATTTGTAAAAAAGTTTCTGAGAAACTTCTAGTGTATAATACTGAAAATTAGTTTTAATAAATTTATATAATTGATAAAAATAATATTTATAATAATTATGAGTCATTCAAACAGTACTACAGTAAAATTAACAACATCATTAAATACCCATGATGGAATTGATGATAAAGTATTTGTTACTAATACATTTTTATATTGTAATACTTGTGGAAAAAGTATTGAAAAAAATCCTATTTTATGCTATATATTTATAGACTATTTTTGTAGTAAAAAATGCCATGATAAAAAACATAAAATAAATTCGGAAAAGATTGATAATCTAGATTAAAATATTCATTTGGTATACATTTAAATCGTATTGATAAAACAATTAAATAATATAAATCCAAAATAATTTCTTATGGTTTTCCATTATTTTCAATTGTTTTTGTTGTGCTACCTATTGATAAAGTGCAAAATTAATCACTATCTTCTAAATAAATTATTTTAACACATAGTTATTGTAAATTTCGATTCTGTCGAATATGGTTGTTGTAAATTAGTGTTGAAGAATGGCTGTTATGCAGAGGCTACAATATATATCACAGCCACTTAACTAAACTGTATTTATTATTGACTTGGACTTTGTAGTAGGATCTATACTAATAGAATAAGTATAATAAATCAATTGTTGATTTTTGGCAAGAAGCGAATTTATTTGAGTAAATTGTACTTCTTCTGCAGTTGTCAGACAATGATAATGATGATGATACTTCAAAAATAGTTGTTGATTATAACATAAATGAAAATCAATTTGCAATAGAATATACTGCTATATTTGAAGATGGAACTTCTGATTCTTATATTGAAAATAAAATAATAAAAAGAACAGCAGCAGAAAGACTTCCTATTTGGGTTGAGTATATCAAAAAGAAAGAAGAGAAATCTAAAAAAGAAAAATCAAACAAATAATAGTTATTTTTATATCAAATAATAAAAAATTGCATTTTAAACTTGATTTAAAGATGAACATCAAAAAGAATACGACCTAGACTATATCCTACATAAATGTTTAATTTTGTCATATCTTGTATCACTGTTCATTTGGATATTGTAACTATATATAATATATCATTTAACTTCATTCTTAAATTGTATTTATAGCGCAGGATTAACCATTATCAAATATTAATTGGAGTTATCCACTTTATCATTTCTAAATTTCTCAAACATGTTGATTAATACAATAGCATTAATATATTAAATAGTAACTTGCTTTATTAAATATCTTCACGTTTTGGTCACATTTACAACAGTAACAATGTCTATAAGAATTATAAGCATTTAACTATAAAGATATTTCCATTATTGCTTTAATAATAAGATTTTTACTTATTTCAAAGAATATTGAAAATTCGAGTCAGAATATTCATTTAACAGTTTCGACGGATAGCTAACTGTTTTTGACCTAATATTCTAGTTCTATGGTTCGGCTTCCTCATTTGTACCAGTAGTATCATATTCCACTTTATTAATGGTACGAGTAACATTTGCTTCCACGAATTTACCAGTCGTATCATATTCCGAAGTAGTATGACATGTACAAACTTCAGGAGATAAACTACATCCAACACATTTACCAGTATCAGTTAACTCTTTATGACATTCAGAGCATTTAATATCCATCTAAAAAGTAGATATTGATTTAATGTATAAAAAGATTTTTTATTTAATTGTAAGAATTAAATTAATAGTACCTAAAATGCTCTATAATTTACCTTTCCCCAGAATATTCTTCATAAGAATCCCTATGGAAATTTGTTCTACATGGTAAAATAGAAGGGAATAAATTCCTTTTAGAAGGAATTTCATCTTATATATTAAAGTCTAGAAGCCTATAATGATAAAACGATTATAGTAACATTTGAAATGCCTGTTACAACCAATATGATAAAAATTAATAATGATATTCTAATCAATTGATTAAACAATTATCTTTTGAAATATTAAGATATGTTTCGATAGAATTAAGTATCTTGTATATGGATTTTATTATTAGAAACTTATTTTAAAAGTAAGATAATTGTAGAATAAAAGACTAATTTCATTCCGGCTCGTGGAAACGATGAGTATTCCCACATGAAGTTGATAAAAATAAAAATGATATATCTAGAATAATAGATTATAATTATTAGAATACTCACACGAAAAACCATAACCTGTATATGCCTATGTTAGGGAAAAAGGCAAATATACAGACTATGGCTTCCTTGTTAGGGAATATGCCTATGGTGTTTTGGTATTATCATTGTCTAGTACACGATATTTAAAAATCGGTAAACCAAGTTAATGGATTAATAATAATAAATTGTCATAGCGTGAGCACTAAATACAATAGCTTCAGACACCGAACCTAGTAAAATATTATTGTAAGTAATAGTTAAATAGAAATGTTCATCTAAAGTCAAATATATTAACTCTATAAAGTTTCATTAATGAGTCATATTACTGATGCTAATAAATGGAGGGAAGAATCCTTGAAGGGATTACTTTGTACAAAATTTCAATGCTATAACAAGCCAAGAAATCATTGTTCTGAATGTTCAATTTATTATTGTAATGAACATGTAACATCACATATTCATACTGATACTTTCCAAGATTTACAAAAGGAAAAATAATAGACATATACAAAACCAGATAGATTCTTTATTTAATTATTAATCTCTCTTTTCTGGTAACAATCAATACCATTAGATAATAATTATAAAAATATGTATAAATAAATACAAAAATGATGAAAAAATAATTGAGGTCAAAGTATCATCATTGCTAGTTTATTATCTTTTATTTCTTCTTGCCTAGATACTAACAAAAGTGAGTCAATCTTATTTTTTAGGTCTTTCAATAATACTGGTTTGTATAAAACAATTTTTTCAATATCAATAATGCCTTTTTGTAATTGTTTAATGTAGTTTATATTTGCAGTAGTAAAACAAATTATTACTTTATCATCTATCTCTTTAATTTTGAGATATAATGTCATTCCATCCATCATTGGCATTTTTAAGTCAAGTATAATCAAATCGTGACTATTCTTTCTAAAGTTATTTATGGCTTCGATGGGATTGGTATAGGCATCTACACTATAGCCATTGTATTCTAAAAATATTGAAAATAAATTAGTAATGTCTTTATCATCATCAATTATCAATATTTTTGATTTAGGCTTGGACATGTAGCCCCTCTCTCTCTAGATTAGTAAGCAATATTATTTATTAGGGTTAGAGACCATTACAACGTTATCTCTCATCTAAATAGTAAAAATTTACATGTTAACTTATTCAATTAGGCCTTTTGCGGAATATCGATTGTTGAAATTAATTCCTGAACTACCTTTTTCAATCTATCAAGATATATCGGCTTTTCTAATATTTTATCAACTGTAAGAAAATATGATTTATCGTAAGGAAGGTTATCTTTTATAAAAGCACTAATAACTATGGTTTTTATCTTGTAATCAATAGCTTTTTCTCTTATCTTCTTTATCAACTCTAAGCCTGACATTTGTGGCATTTTATAATCTGTTATAACTAGGGAACAATTACTTTGATTTTGATAATAATAATTCAATGCTTCCATAGGATTTTGAAATGATATTGTATTGAATCCATTGGATGATAAATATTCGCTAAATAAATCAAGAATATCTTTTTCATCATCTACCAATAAGATATAATAATTGTTATTGTTAGAGGATTCCACTAATCTTACTATAGCTATTGCAGTTAATAAAGAATTCTAGAAATTATCTTTTAATTTAGGATTGTTAGGCACTATTAGGAGTACTCATAATGAGTTTATAATGCTAATTAAGTCAATTGTTGAACATACCTCATCCTTAATACATCAAAATCCTAAAAGGAGAATCAATGGTTATGTTATAAAAGCTATTGGTACAATAATTGTGTATTTGCCATAGTTAGTATGACAAATTGAAATCAAAAAATAATATATGCTCTATCTATCGAAATTCTTTATTGTATATTTCGTTTATGCCTTCTCTGGTAATTCTATACATTTCATAGTCTACATTAGCAGGCCTGGAGCTGTCTTCCTGTATTAAACCGAGTGATTGTAATTCATTTAGGTATTTCTCGATTTCTTCAGATTGACGATTAGCTTCTGCAATTATTTCAGTATCTTTTACACTTGAATTTGTATCATTATGAGTTAAATCGCTGATAATAGTCAAAATTCTTCTTAATTCATCTCTCATAGACATAACATATGTTGGTTTACAACTTAATATAAAGTAAAATAAGCTAAAATCACTTAAAATTACTTATTTATAAAGACATACTAATGGTAAAAGTAGATTATAATTACAGGATATAATAATCAAAATCTGAATTTAGAAAAGGTATATTTTTGTAATTAATTCGTCGCTAATAGAATCCTGCATGTAGGAGGGTTCTAGTACAGCGTATTTAGCTTTTATTTTTAGAAACTTAATTTTTAAATTGTTGACTTTTTATTTGTGTTAGTAATATTTCTAATTTTTTTCAATTGGTAAAGTAAATTCAAATATTGCTCCGCTTTTATCAGGATTATTATAGCCTCTTATAGTTCCACCATGAGCTTCAATTATATTTCTTGAGATAAATAGGCCAAGGCCAGTCCCTTTAGCTGATTTGGTTGCAAATTTTTCGAATAGTTTTGGTAATATCTCAATATCGATTCCTTTACCGTTATCTTTTATTGTCGCAGTAACAAATTCTTTATCATATTTTACTTTTTCTAATGATATCTCAATTACACTATCAATAATAGGAGTAAACTTTAATGCATTCCTTATTAAGTTATTAACCACTTGATAAATTCTTATTTTATCTGCAAACACAATAATAGGTTCTTCTTTTGGTTGAAAGACAAATCTTATAATTTGATTTTCTCTATCTTTTTCAGTAATCAAATCTTTTATTACATTCTTTATTTCTGCATTTAGACTAAATTTTGATTTTTCAAGTTTCAAATTACCATTTTCAATTCGTGCAACATCTAAAATATCATCTACAAGATATCTCAGTCTTTTTGAATTTCTAATAATCACATCTAAAATTTCCACTTGGTTTAACTTTTTTGCCTCACTAATGTGACTAACTCCTATTTCTTTCTCGAGAAGTATTTCAGATAGACCAAGAATTGGTTGAATAGATCCTTGCAGTTCATGTGCTGTTAAATTTATAAATTCGTCCTTTAATCGATCTTTATATTTTAGCTCTTCATTTGCCTTTTCTATTTCCTTTTTTAATTCACTTTGTTCTTTGATAAAGGTCTTTATGGTCTTCATCATAGAATTAAATGATTCGCTAAGAACAGAAAGTTCATTATTACCTTTGCTTCTAACTGCTACGTTTAGATTACCTCTTATTACTTCAGACGTTGCATCAGTTAAAGCAAATATTGGTTTCAATATCTTTATTACAAAGTAAAGTACGAAAGCAGCAATGATTGTAATATTCGAAATTTCAATGATTCTTTGAATAATTATCGAATTCTGAGATTCATCTTTTGCAAACTCATCTAAATCTGTAATTAATTCGTTTGATGAATTTAATAAAGAAAGTGTATCAGGTTCCAATTGTGTTTTTATAGCTTTGTCTATTATTGTTGATGATTCTAATTCTGCTCCTACTGATGAGATGAGACTACTCATTTTTTCTTTTGGTTTGATAATATTGTTTATTATAATTGATTTTAGTGAAACCCACTTCTGGTAAATTATATGCCAATCAACGAAAAAATCTGGTGATCCTAGTGTTAGTGGCATGTCTGATATCTTTCCATTCTGTCTTAAAGTCACAATATTGGATTCCAGCTGGGCTATGGCAGAATTGATTTGAGAAGCATCAGTACTACGTTCTAAAATATATTCTGAAATCTTAAGCATAAGATTTGCCGTGAGGAATCGATTCTTATCTGCTATATTGATAGAATTTTCTAAATAAATTACTAGGGATTGGTAATAAGAAAGTATAATAAAACTTGTTATGATAAAAACAATTTGGATAAAAATTAATATTGCTATTCTTGCTCTTATTGTAGATAATTTTATCAATACTATATTTTTCATGTCATAGGCGCCTTTAAAATAATTGTTCTATAATTTTAATGATAATTTGATCGGAATGAATTTTAAATACTTTGGCTAAAGAAATATTTGATTTATAATTTGATAAACATAAATTCAAAATTTTATTAACTATCATATTATAAGATCATAAAAAACCTAACATTAATAATAGATAAACATGGCTAAACTAAGTTAATAACGCTATATGAAATTATGGAAATAAGTCAAGAAATAAATAATTATATAAGTATAATATTTCTTCTAAATATTATTGTCAAAGAAATAATTTTTTTGATAATAAAACCACAAAGAATAATTAATGGTATAAACTGGATTTTATCAAATATTAATCCAAAGTCATGAAAAAAATAGTGTTTGGCATTGTATTCCTTGCGAATTTCATATATTATATAGATATATTGCGAATCTATAAATTGTCATTTCTATAATGAGAAAAAAGTAAAATTAGATAATTTGAACCTATCTTAGATTCGATGAATTAGATAACGATTGAATTACATTTTCTGAACTTGTAAGTAGAAGATAAAATAACCGAAAGTAATTGTTAATTCCTTTTATTTGGCTAATATTATTTATCCAATATTTAGTAAATTGATAGAATCTTTCAGTACCTTAAGAGGTTGTTTTCACTTCTGTTATCCATTCACACTTGACCCCGTGTTTATGATGATGATTTTCTACTGCTTCTCTATTAGGTGCATCAAGAAGGCAAAAGAACTTGTCTTCTTCTTTGTTATACATTATATTAAGATGCGTAATTCCGAATTCATCTACAGGGGACTGTTGCAATTTTCTTAAAGTTTCTTCCTCAAATCCTTTCAAAGAGTGAACATCAAGGAACTTTGGCATATACCTAAGTTCTTTTAGTTTTGTATATATATTTGCCTTTTGGTAATTCATAGAATTGCTTGACTAAGCAGTATTTACAGAATTGGAAAGTTTTCGTTTATAAAAATAAATGCCTATAGCTGTGCGAAAATAAGGTCTAATACATAGTAATAAAGAGGATATTATTTAAAATTTACTTTACATTGAACATAATTAAAGCAATATATTTAATTGGATTATTGTTATGCTGAATTGTCAAAGCAAATTAAATAAAGATATATTTCTTTCCCTTATTAACTCGCTACTATTTGTTGATGTAAAGAATCGCCAGAGTTATTGGAGGTTTATCGGTGTGCTAAATGGTTGAGCGTTTGCTATAACAAATATTGTTGCTACTCTAAATAATCCTGCTATTAACAATAACAGTCCAATGATTACTGACTTGCGCAGGTGCTTTTTTAGACATTTAAAATATATCTTAAATTGGTAGGTACCTTTGCGGACATTGTATTACTAAATTAGAGTAGTTAATGGTTTATAGTGATTTCCAGTTATTAATTTTTGTTAGTTAAATCAATTGTGAAAATGATTTGTAGAATTATTTGTTACAAAGTCTAATATATTGTCTCATTCTATAATTTTATATCTTTTGTTCAGTTGGTTGGTTGATATAGTTATGAAATAAGCTATAACTTTACAGAAGTGCTATATACCTCCCTCTCTGTATCTATAAAATTGATAAATAACCATCTTTTTTGTGTATATTATAAAAATTGCCAAATCTTGACCCATGGATAAATCAAAATAATGATTATGACGATAGATCTACAAAGACGATAAACAAATTTGAAAATCATTTGCTATCTATTAAAGCTGAACGTCAAAAATTGATTCATCCTAAATCACATCCTACCTATAATGAACGTCAGCAAAAAATTATAGATATGGTAGATTGGACTTTGGAGAAATATAGAAGAGCAGCTAATCTAAAAAAGAACCAACAGAATGAAGCAATAATAATAGATAATATCATTGAGGAATTGGACAAAAAAAGAGATATAGCTATAAACAAAAATGAAAAAGCTTTACTAAAAGATGAAGTCTCAGTTTATAGATCAGAGGAAGATACTATCGATTATATTATTTTCATAATAAATGAATCTACAGGTAAATTGTATTAAAATAAAAACCCATTTGATGGTTCCTTATATTTCTTTCCAAAGTTAAAGTAATTTTTAATTCCATCTCTATAGTATTCTTGTCCAAGTTCAATTGATTTATTAACTATTTCTATATATTCTGTTAACAATTCATGAATTGTTCTAGTATTATTAATTGCATTATCTATCATGTTTTGGTTAATTTTATTAAATACTTTTATTTGTTCTAAAACTGCAACATTATAAGATTTATTGTCGTCTGAGGTATTATTTATAAATTTTGAGAATGCTGATTGATAAGTATTAAGAATATTATTTTGTAATAGGTTATAATTATCAGTGGATACTTTAATTGCTTTAATAATTTGTTGTTGATATCTGTTTGTAATATCTGTACTTTTATCTAAAATTGCTTTATTTATTTTTTGATTCTCATTAATTCTGCTGGTATCTTCATTTGTAGTCTTTGAAATAGTGGCTGTTGTTGCTATAGTATGTTCTCCTATTTGTTGAGCTTGTTGTTCTTTTTGTTGTTGTGATGGATTATTGCTTTTATTTTGGATTTGCTTATTATCGCGTTCGATTTTCTGACTTGACATTTTTATTTAATAATTTTTATATTATCTTTATTATAAATTATAATATATTAGAAAGTTAAAATAAATGAAGTTTTCTCTAATAAATCAATAAATTATATATTAGAAAGCTAATAGTATATTGTAAATAGATTATTTATTAAATATATTAAAAAAATTACAACTTTAATAGAAATTTGAAGGGATAAATATCATAATTATAGAATAAATAACATTCCAAGGATAAAATTCGATAACTTAACCTGTTATTTTTTATCAAATTTCGTAATCTCTATATATATTTTGTATTCTATTACTATTTGTGTTATTTCAAGATTCTAATGAAAGGAAATACTATTGTCTTTGCGGAGAGTCTTTTTGTTCAGTGGAAGAATATGAAGAACATTTTGATTTAATAATTCAACATTTTATCTAGGATTTATAAATAAATTGTTAAACCTCATAAGGATTTAGTTTGTAATAAGATGGTCGGAGGTATATTATCGAAAAGACATAATGGTCTTGAATCTCCAACTGTATATGTATGGATTACTGGCAACAAATTTGACTTTTACAGTATATCAGAAATAGATGATAAAAAATATAAGATATTAGATAGGGCATTAAAATATATCATAGGACAAACGGTTTTCACAATACATCAATTGACACATTTTTTGATAAAAGAATAGGAAAATATAAATCAAAATTGGTAGTTATAAAAGATGGCGTTTTTCTCAGACCCACAAATTTCAAAACAGGACAAAGACTGGCTATATCCTCAAATGATTAATGCAATCAAAAAGGTTGCAAATTCTATTATTCTTGTCTTTTCTCCTACGAGATTGTCAAATTTAGTAAATTATGGATAATGATAAGAAAAGATGAATAGCTAAATTTATGTCAAAAGACTACTTTGTTATTATTCTCAAGATAGTGGGCCATAGAAAACTACGGGCCCGTCGGGAGTTGAATAGTCATGGTTTCAGTGTTCAATAAATAATGAAGTCTATAATTAGTTATTCATATATACTGGTGTCTTTAAACTTTTTATTTTATTGTATTTGTTCAATTGATATGTGTTCACTAGATCTATTTCTTTCCAACAGGAGGGAATATAGTTGCAAAATCGTCCTTCATACTTACTATATTCCAATGGCGTTTATTAGCTTCTTCCAATACTTTTTCTGCACCTTTGTCATACGAGAACTCTCGTATAGGATCATCGTGATGAATCAAAATATTGAAAGATTTTTCTGTGGGATTATTGTCATCCGCATATTCAAGCATCTGCAAATCTCCATCAGAATTTCCTGCTACTATTACAGGTACTTTGCCTATGTGAAGTGCAATGTTGGCTGGTTTTTCATATGTGTTATCAAAAGAAACAAGAACAGATTCTTTGAAAATATATGATTTGTTATTGTTAATATCGTTATTTGTATTGTTGATTTTGTCTACAAACTTGTATTTCAAACTACTGCCTATTATCTGATCTTTAGGAATATCATATACTGAGGAAAGAGCTTCTCTCATAAAGTCAACTCCTCCACCCGAAACAATAAATTCTTTAAATTGTTTAGTCTTTAGAAAATGCAGAAGTTCCAGCATTGGCTGATATACCATATCCACAAAGAGTCTTTTTGTTTCTGGATGAGTAGCATTTTGAGCCCATTTCATAACCAGATTATCAAACTCAATTTGTGAGATATTTCCATGTGTTGTAGCAAGCAGATCCATTATCTCTTTTTCAGTTATATCTTTTAATGCAGTAAAGTTGTTCGCCAGGATTTCTTTGAAAGGTGATATGTTCTTTAGTTCCAGATTTTTAGCAACTACAGTAGGGACTCTATCAGTAGAAAAATAACCCTGAAATGGTATTGGCTTTTCTGACCACAATGTTCCATCATTATCAAAAACTGCAATCCTATCTTCAGGAGGGGATATAATAATTAGTTTTTTCAGGATCTGTCACATTTTGTACAAATTCAATTATATTGTGTTTTACTGTGATATCCTTCCACGAAGGTAAAGGGTCTAAAATGCCTTGGGTTTGCTTAGCATATGAAGATGAGTTTAAATCTATCTGCGCCGATATTGGTTGTAAGATAATGGCTATACTGATAGACGATAGCGTAA
>DATDKD010000130.1:0-4829 GCA_036520175.1 Nitrososphaeraceae archaeon | reverse complement strand
ATTAATATAGATAAAAGTTATAGATTAAATTAAATATTTTATTTGGATCTTGTATTGATACAAATAATAAATTTTCAATTGAAAAAATAATATAGTTAATATCCTTACTATATTATATAAAATATGATAGATAAAATTGATATTAATCTTACTATAAAAATAGGACTGATGAATGCACCGTGACAGAAAACTCTGTCAGACATATCGATACAATAAAAGAAATGGAAGCTATGAAATTAGAATATCAAATACGTTGCAGTCATCATGAGCTTGAATTTTTACCTCATGAGAAAATAATAACTTGTGTTATTTGTGGAAAAAATTGGTTATTTTTAGAAGAAAGAGGATTTTCAAAAATAAAATCAGCATATGTAGCCGAAAAAAATATTTCTACACTAACGACGGAATAAATAAATAATTAGAATGGATCATCTAAAACATGTCCCTCGATTGTAATATTTTCTTTTACATATTTTCTAATCTGTTCAATTGAAGAAGTATTAAAAAATCGGTTATTCCATTTATTAATAACTGCATCAGTAGCATTGTATTCAAAAGAAAGAGCTTTTCTAGATTTACAAAAAGCCTTCCATAAATTGATAACATATTTTTCATCAGTATTTGATAAATTAGAGTCCAATTCATCCATTTATAATAAGTTTTAATTTCAGTTGGATTTTAATTTATTGAATTAATAAAATAAAATGAAAAATGAATTATTATTACTCTATATGTAATTTTTTTTGAATATAAAGCTTCTTTAAATAATTCAAAAAGGCTATCAACATTAATACTATCAATATAGCTATCGTTGCCTGTACTATTGAAGTTATATACAGATCCGTTCTATTATTAAAAATTACAATATCTATTGGTGCAATAAAAATTACTAAAAACGCAGATATTGCTAAAAGTGTGAACCAAATAACTCCAATAAGCAAAAATAGACTGGACATTTTAAATTTTTCCACCCAAGACAAAATAATATTGGATAACAATTGAAATCAATGCTAAAATTGATGAAAAGATTGCTAGTTTAAAGATTTTGTTAACTAATTCACTTTCTGAAAGCGGACCATCAACTAAAAGTAGTCTTAAGAGTGTAATTGGAGCTTTTTTATCTGTAGATGCAGATAGTTTAAAATCATCAGTTAAAGATGTAGGCCTTGCTGTAATTTCTCTATGTTCAACTACTCTTTTTACACTAGAAAGGAATAGAAATGAGTTAAATATTGCAGGAAGTAATGCAATAATTGCAATAAGTTCTGATTTGCCTGTTATGGCTATTGCACCGTACATCGCACCTAACAGCAAAGTACCTGAATCTCCTGGAAATATTTTACTTGGAAATTTATGAAATTTATAAAAAGCAAGGGTTACGAAAAATAAAGAAAGCGATGCTAGAAAAACCTCTACGCTTCCAAATATATAGACACTAATAATTAAAGGAATACATGTAATTAGTATAAAACCACTAGCTACACCATTCAATACATCAATAGAATTAATAGTATTTCCAATTACAGGAATAGCTATTAGAATAACTGGTATGTATAAAAGCGGAATAAAAGCATTACCAAATATAAGATTTAGATTAGTATCATACGCCCCTAATAGTAGAATAGGCAGAGCAGCAATCAATAATGCAACAGGTTTGAACCAACCTGGCATTACTTTTCTATCGTCTATATAGCCTATGAGGAAAGCAATAAGAGTAGTAAACAAGATAGCCAGAATTTTTTCGTTGAATGTTAAGCAATAAATTACTATTAAAGATAGTGTAACTCCTATTATTAGAATTGGACCTGCCGGTCTAGGAATCTTTGGTCTTTCAGATTTATGATAATCTTGTACTATCATACCTTTTTCCAGTAGAAATGCAATTGCTTTTGGCATAGCAAAATAAACAGTCAAAAACGAAATAGCAGAAGCAAATACTCCATAAATAAATACCATAATAAGTGAATTGACGTCAGAAAATATCATATAATATAGCCACTAGTTTGTTTTCATTATTATATGTATATTTTTACTGAATTATATATAAAAATAATTCTTTTTATTATATGAAAAATGAACATTGACCTGCTCATGTTAATTGTTTTTTGATCTTTTTTGCAATTGATGGCCCAATTTTAGATATACTAGATATAGTGGATTCTGAGGTTGATTTCAATATTTTAATATCGACAAATCCAGCATTATATAATGCTCTGGCTCGTATTCTTCCTACACCTTCTAACTTAATTAGTGGAAGCAATTCTTGTTTCACTCCGTACTTTGTTCTAATTCGAAGATCCGATAAAGTTTCAAGAATATCATCCCTATTAAACAATTTAGCAAACTCATTTAATGTATATAATAACCAATCAGCTGATTCTACAATTCTATGCATATCCCCAGGTTCAATTCCAAGTCTATCACTTAGGTTTCTTTCACTACTCTCATTAATCCATTCATATAACCCCAAGAAACTCCTTGAACAATTGTATTCATTTAGGTCAAATAATAAATCCTCATTCATATATTTATTGACAAAGTTATAAAAATAATCCATATCCTTTTTCCTTAAGGTAAGCTTTGGATAAAAGTCTGAACACTCAGATATAACATGTAGAAATTTTATAATGAGATTATTATACTCATTTTGTGTATGTCGAGATATTGCCTTTAACGATTCATTTCTATTTATTTCGTTTAATGTATCTAATTCATTTTTAAATTCGATAGCGGTAAGAGGATCTATATATAAAATAGAAGTTTTTTTTCCAAAATCAGTTGCAATATACCTTTCATTTTTTGATTTAATAAGATTCCACTTTTCAAGGGATTCTAGTGCAACATCTATTTTGAAAATTATAGTCGATTTTCTATAATTCTGGGCAAATAACGTATTTAAAAATAAATCATATAATTCTGATTTTTTCATACCAGGAATAGTAGAAATAGTACTTAGAATATGGAAACGTAATGCCTTTTCATTAAAAAGTTTTGAATTAACAGGTTCAGGAGTTCCAAGGATATAATGATCATATAATTCTTCAGAATTCATACCTGATTCTGGTATAATTATTGCTTCTCCAAAAGTATCATATTGTGGCCTTCCTGCTCTACCACAAAATTGTTTATAATCCAAAATACTAATTGGAATATTCGTTCCAATATCGTAATCATATCGTAAAATACTTGACAATACTACTCTACGTGCTGGTAGATTTACTCCTGCTGCTAAGGTTGGAGTTGCTACTAGTAATTTAATTACTCCTTGTTTAAACGAGTCTTCAATTATTTCTCTTATGGGTTGGCTTAATCCAGCATGATGAAAACCTACACCTTTTGACACCATCTCGATAAGATTTTTAGTAATATCAGTATCATCTGAAATTTTTGACAATTGTAATGCTGACTTTTTAGCTTTTTCTTTCTGATCTTTATCTAATAATTTAAAAACACCTTCTACAGACTTTGCAGCAAGTGATGCTGCACGCTTACGAGTCTCTGCAAAAATTATAGCTTGACCTCCACTTTCCAAAGAATCTATTGCAACGGATACAGGAATAGATTGAAAATTATAATAAGTATTTATTTTAATTTTGGTATTATTATTCATACGAACTATACCACTATCATATACACCTTCAAGTAGTTCAGTTGGTCTCCAATTATTTTCTATTAATTTACAATTTAACCATTCAGCTATGTCTTTGGAATTAGAAACGGTTGCGCTTAAAGCAAGAATTTGGGCTTCTTGATAGAATCTTTTAATTTTTGTTATCATCATTTCCAGAGTTGGCCCACGATCTTTGTCACCCATTAGATGAATTTCATCTATCACAAATAATCCTACATTAGATAATAATTCACTATCATTTCTAATTAGTGCATCTAATTTTTCATTAGTTAAAATTACAATATCTGCATTAAGAAGATCATTACCTGGAGAATCATAATTTCCCATTGCAAGCTTTACAATAAAACTTTTCTTTCTGCCTTCTCCTTTTTTGTTTTTGGCTAAAGACTTTTTTTCAAAGTCTATGTTTTTAGTAACTGTTGCTAAATTTTTATTGTTGCTAATTAAATTAATAGAGTTTAATTCTAAAAAATCATGATATTTTTCAGTAGCTAAAGATCTAAGTGGTGTCATATAGATCACTTTCTCTTTTTTCTCCATTTTTTTTAAAGCAGCCATAATTGCTATGAGTGTTTTTCCACTCGCTGTAGGAGATGTTATAAGTAAATTTTCACCTCTTAAAAGTCCGTTAGAAATAGCTTGTTCTTGAATTGGATAAAGTGAATCATATCCAATCTCTAAAAGAATTTTTTGTAGGTTTTCGTCTTTTAGTGATGATAGCGTCATGTTCCTTCCTTATCAAATCATATAATTTTTGATTATTTGTTATTTGTTATTTTGAAGAATCTAATGCGCTTGTAGTAAAAATTAATTTTTGGATTTGGAATTTGTTTTCTTTTTCTCTTAATATATTCATATAGATTAATTGAAAATCAGATAAAATGCTGAAGCAATAGATTGAAGCAGGATATAAAATGAGTTTATTATTAATATATATATAAAATATATAATATTAAATTAATATTTTAATGAATGCCGGGGTACCCAAGCTAGGTAAGTCAAATGACCTTAAAAGGGGTCAGCCTCGAGATCATGAAATTAAATTGACCTGCTAGCTGATGTCCTTGGACTCGTGGGTTCGAGTCCCACTCCCGGCGTCCAACTCGTGGAGTCTAATTAGAGAATTATATGGAAATATTGTAGTATTAGAAATTGATTATAGCGTTATAGAAATTTCAATAAGTTATCCTAAATGTTG
>DATDKD010000129.1:0-13624 GCA_036520175.1 Nitrososphaeraceae archaeon | reverse complement strand
CTTCAATATTGTCATTTCCTTCTCTACCAATAATTTTATCATTACTGGATGTTCCTTCCATAGATATAGGCTGAGAATTAGCAAATTCAATTGTAAAAATATTTGATATTAATATAGCTAGAAAAGTTACAATAGTTATTTTTAATGTATTATACATTTTATATTCTATATTATCAATTTATATGTATTTATATACAATTATAAAAGATATTTAATAATTAGTAGAGTACAATTAAAGAGATTTTCTTATATTATAATCTTTTTTATCTATCTGAAAGTACAAAAATGTAAATAATATCATATTATAATACACTAAAAGATAATAATATAAGAAAAAGAACTTAATTGAGAATAGTTAAAAAAATATATAATAACAATAAATTGCGGGGATTCGGTATGTATTTATAAATTGTATAAGATAGAGATAGGAACAAATAAGAATATATAACATGATTAATTCTATTGCTGATTTTGAGAGTGAAAATATTTTGATAAAAGTATTTAATCTATAATATTTAATTTATTTATAAAATTTATATTGCATATAAATTGTAAGATGATTAAGGTTTGTAGCTTTTGTCATAATAAAAGAAATAAACAATAACAAAAAAAATTTATAACAATACTAATTATTAAATTATTAAATTAGTTATACCAAAACTAACCTTTAATTTATCGAGTTGGTTAGTTCCCCGTAAATCATAGGTAATAATATTTATTATTATATTTTTCTCGATCTTTATCCCCATTTTATATCATATTTTCACTTAATAATTACCACATATTATACAAATTTGAATAGAGCACTATTGTTTATTTCATTACTACAATAATACTACAATAAGATATAATTTTTATCCATACTATCTAAATCATTATGTAATAGTAGTAAGATACTCGATATATTTTAATAAAAAGGGTTAAGCTGGAGCAAACCCATGATAATAGGGAATCTGTGCAAACTCATCTGAAGCAGGTTCCGTCAGAGAGATCAAATATCCATCAGGATCTAGTATAATTGTATTTTTTCCCGATGCGTCGTCTGACAATTTTTTATGAAAATTAACTTTCTTCTCAGTTAAATTATTATATACTGTATTTAAATCACTCACAGAAAAAGTTATGATTACAGAATTCTTGTTATTTTGATTTGATTTTGAATTATCTAATTCTACTATAAGTTTAGTATTGGTAGAATCTTTTCGTGAAAATTCTATTTTATTTTCACTTTCTTTGTTTACTCTCAAACCGAGAATATCACGATAAAATTCTATCGATCTTTTTAAATCTGAAACTAACAATGTAATTCCTTCTATTTTATTTAACATGGTTGTTACTACAATAGTCTTTTTATTAAATTTAATGTTATTGATTATCTAATAATGAAATAATTAAAAAAAGGCATATCTATCAAAACATTTTAAGAATATATTTTAAAACCCATTAAACTTTAATTTTTTTTACTTCTTGGTTTAACTTTTTATATTGAATTATAATTTTCGAGTATAGAGTATAACAAGAGTTTTTTGGAATATTTTTCCAGTAGAAATAGAAGGGTAAATAGTGATAAATGTATTTATTTGAATACACATACTCATATTACTTATTATAATTAATAGATAGATAATGAAATTTTTCTCTTGCCAAGTCATCTCTAAATGAATATTAGATTAGTAATTGTGTTTAAATTAAGTCTAAAAACGATTAATACCTTATAATTTCTTTCAATAAGTCTCTCTGGGGTTTATAATCTTTTAGATATTTTATTATTCATATATTAAATTCATCTACTATTAATAATAACTGTTAGAAGGTAAATATATGATGAGGTATTCTCAAATTTTAGATAATAAACATGATTAGAAGTAAAAGTGATGAAAAGGTATCTAAATTTAAGAAAATATAGTAAGATATAGTAGTAGTATTTTTATTGTTGGTTATCGCTTACCTTCTAAAATTGTATTATAAAATAATGTATTTGTATAAACAATGAAAAAAATTGAGATTATTATTCCTCATGAACGTATTGATAATGCTAATCATATCTTGAATAAATTTGGTATCAGAGATGAAATGTCTTTTTATCAAATAAATGGTAGTAGAGAAAAAACTGAATTTACATCTGTACCTGTCGGAAGAAGTAATATTATGTATACACCAAAATATGGAGGAAGAACCAAAATTGAAGCACTTGTTGAAGATGCTCTAGTTAAAAAATTAGTTGAAGAATTATTAAATAAATTAACAACTGGTTCTGTATCTGATGGGAAAATATTTGTTTATGATGCTTATGAAGTTTATGATATTGGAAGCGGTAAAAAAACTGAATTGAATATATAAAAGAAATTTTTCTTACACAGGTGAATGATCTTGTAACTTTTGCCTACAATATTCTTTTTTTGCATTTTCTTTTGATTGATCTTATCTTTTGATTTTTTATTAATTTAATAGAATTATTGGTAATTTATGACTTTCTTTAAATTACGTATTCAAGGTCATGTAAACGAATATTTATTAACCTGACTATATTATATAAGATGTGAAAATTGATTGCTTTTTATAAAATAGAAAAAAGATCTAATCAGTCTTCTTATATGTTTCGGTTTCTTCTTCCGTTACTTGAAATAATATATTATCTTCATGAAATCGTTCTAGTAACTTCTTTGGAATGATAAATTTGTCATTGTTTATAGTATTTTTCTGTGTTATTTACAGTCAGATGTAATTTCCTTGATTTTACCAAGATCTGTATTATCAATGCCTCTTGCTTCTTTTTTAATAATACTTTCTGGCTTTAAAACCCCACCATAATTATCTCTCATACTTATGATAGTTCATTATTGTATATAGAGAATATATTCTAAAAATATAGAAAAATTAGTAGTATGTATAAACATCTATTTTTTTACTATACAATTATCAATATTGTCCTTTTGTTTAAATAATATAGTAATTATACCTTATTTATAAGGCATTCAACAAGATTGTTTGATAAAATTACTATCTTTTCATACATATCTCTGTTTGTATTTCTCTTACAAAATAGATACATTAGTTAATGTATTAGTAACATAATATTCCTATTAAAAAAGGCATTTACTTTTATGTAAACAAGCTGGAAATTTATATGTGATCTACTTATTTTACCTATTACATATTCCAATATTAAATATTAACTATTTATTTTTTGTTTATTGTATGAGTTTTCCAATTTCTTTCTTGTATCTAGAAATATTCTATAGCTATATTTTATTTCCTTGCTTTAAAGATTTAACAAACCCTTCACCATACGTTTTTATCATCTAATACTAATTTTATAAATTAATAAGGATAATATCCAAATAAATACCAATTTTAAAAAAATGTTAATGAGGTTACTCCTTCAATTTGTAACCAAAACAATCAGATTATGAAGAAAAAATAAATATTCTTCCTATGGATACACTATTCTTTAATAATATTTTGTTTTGCTAATTTTGTGCATACTTCTAAATGATTCTGTTCTTCTTTCAATATATTTCTAACTTGGGTTCCAAATTTTCTGCTTTTTACTTCTTTTGCAACAGATGCAAGAACTTCATAATGAGTAACTTCAGCACCTTCAGCCAAGCATAAGAATTCTAAAGCCTCTTGTGTATCAGGTTCTTCCCCTAAATAGGTTTCCATAATTTTTGATGCTTTTTGAGCAGTTTCTTCAGAAACAGAATTAATATTCTCAAAATCAAATCCTTCGTTTTCTGCAATTTCTTCAATTAATTCTTCCATTTCTCTCTGTTGTTTGTTTGCTTCCTCTTTGATAGGCATTAGTTTTTTTTCATGTTCTGCTTTTAGCAATCCTTTTGATTTTAGTTCCTCTACAGCCTTTTGAGCAGCTTTCTCTAAACCAATTGCTTCACCAATTTTTTGTTCAATTAATTCTTTTTCTACCATCTATATTTTCACTGTTAATATTGCAATAAAGTTAATAACTATATTAACATAGAATTTGGAAAAATATAATAGAAAGGAGATTCTTATATAAAATCAATATTTTCATCTAAATCTATAACGATATCATTACAAATGTTATTACAACTTTAAGCCCTACTTTTATAGTTAATAGTTAGGTTTTATTTTTTTATAAAAATATGCATCCTATGAACATGTGACGGAAATAGAATTTGAATCCATTACTTTGTTTTTAGAATTTATATTACAAGAAGAAATTTAAAAGTTAATTTTTCTTTGAGAATGTCAAGAGAATGAATTTAAAATTGATCTTTTTAATATTAAAATATTAAAAATTATTATTCTATAGATAGAATATATACCCAACTGTTATAACTTAGGGAGAACCTATTATCGTTAATGAAAATAATTCTTGCAACTACAACTTTTACTGCTCTTCTAGCAATAGGAATTATAGGCATAAATAACAATATAGGAAATGCATTTGCTCAAATGAGTTCAGAAGATCTTCCAATGGATGAAATGATGAAGAATGAAACTGTTACAATGACAATGTCTAATCAATCCGAGCCTATGGTAAACTGGACTGGAACAATTGAAGTAGAGTCTACCATAGGAGACGCATTCAAATCAAAAATAAATGTTAACATGATAGATGCAATAAAAGCAGCACAGGGAAGTGTTGGATTAAATTCTACTGTCAAGGAAGCAGAATTAACTCCTGCACATAACTATCTAGTGTACAAGATAATGGTTGTAGATGAAGATATGAAAAAATATAAAGTCATAGTAGATCCAGGCAATGGGGAAATTCTTATGAAGAAGGAAATTACGTGGTATGATGATCATGAAAAAATGAAATGTGAAGGAAAGGGTGACAAATACGGTCACGACTATAAAATGATGAAAGATAAAAAATATTAAATATAGTTGGGGTTTAGTGGTATAAACTAAATCACTATTTTTTTATATTTTATTTATTGATATTGTTGTTGCTGTTCTACTTGTCCTGATTCTTCGCTTGTCAATCGTGTGTAGGTGTTTAATGCTTTATCTATCAGATCATCTAGTTTATTATAAGAAGATGTTTCTACCCTTATAGAAGAACCTTTTTGTGTAGAAATTTCTATTTTAAATTTTTCTTCATATTCTTGTTCTGCTGATGTTACTATATCTTTGTTGTTATTCGACACATTTATCAAAATATTTTGGGAGATATACTATTTAAGAAGATCAAGAATAATAATCGATTCTATTGAAGGTAACCAAATGCAATTATCCAACCTATAAATAATTTGTTCCATATCAATAAATTAGATAATGTCAGACGATGCTAGTAGTAATGAAAAGAAATATAATTGTCAGTGCGGCGCATCTTTTGCTTCAGTAGAAGAATTAGACGAGCATAATCACAAATCACATTAAAGTAAACAGATTAAGTCTCCCCCAAGTTTCCCATTTTTTTTATTCAAACTTAACAATACTCTAAAGATACGACTGTTAGAATAACTGAAGAAATTTGTAATGTTGAAATTTGTTTCATATTTTATTGTTGGAATATCATTGATTAATCCTTAAAAATATATTAAAAATTATATTATAATCAAATATGGTGACTTCCAGTTCATCCCCAATAATGACAATCCATCCATCAATTCTAGAATATAATATCTGTGTCTGCATTATCCAATTACTACAATGAATTAAACGATCCATTCAGTAGGTTAATCTATTTATTAGGAGTTGCATTTTGTTACTTTGATTGGTTATAATAACTTAAATTTGATAAATAAGTGAGGAAAAATTAATTTTTCAGAGTTGAAACAATAATAGTTTGATTACATCAAATTATTGGTAATTTTAATTCAATATCTTTATGTGGACATTCTTTAATTATCTCTTCTGCTAATTTGCAGTAATTCACTTCATTAATATTATCCACAGTAGAAAATTCAAAAATTGTTTTGGTATTTGGTAAATGTATTCTTTGTAGATTTAAGTCACCATCTCCTTCTTCTCCTTTTCTAAAGACATAACGTTGTCCTCGTTTGGTTATAGGGTTCCAACTTCTCAACAATATTCCATGTTTCTCTATATCCTCATTTGTTATTTTATCATAAACCTTTGTATGCATAAAGAGATGGAAAAAGGTCTCATTTGTATTGAAGAAATAGCTTAGAGTATAGTAATTTTTGGAATGATGAGAAGATTGAGTTGTTTTTAATTTCTTTGTTGATGAATCATAACACCATTCAACATAAGAACTGGTTTTTTCTATTTGCATTATATTATTAATACGTCAAATGAGGATTTCAAATTTGCTATAAAAAAATTAGTGCATATTTATTATAACAAAATTAAAGTGTTTATTATAGAAGAATCACTATATCCGATTAAATATTTTTCTTTTTCAAAAATCACTATTGCCCTTGCTTTACAAAACTATTTTTGATTGTCGGTTGAATTCTTAGTTAAACTATATTGATATTGATGATAAACAACACAAACAAGAATTGTTGTTAAAACATTGCGGATTTACCTTCCTGAAAAAGTAGATAAGTTAGGTATTAATTAATAAATAACTAGTAGAATTTAATATTAAAATTAATTTCTAAATTCAACTAAAACCCTAAAATCCAAAGATTAGAAATTTACTATTATGGGATGGGTAAGTAAAATTACAGGATATTTCTTTGGAATAATAATAGTTTTATTTGGTCTTCTATGGATCATCTCAGCAATACCACTATCTGTAATATTAGATGGATTGATCGGATTGAATATAGTGATTTTAGGATTTTGTATTCTTTATTCAGTTCATAAAGCAGGCATACACAATAAACATCAACAAGAACTTCAACTAGATGGGTCCATTAACAATCAATAATTTATTCAATAGTATCTTAACATCATTGTTAGTATACTTAAGATTTCTGATTAGCTTGAGCGGCTTGTACTTGTAATGTCAAATATGGTATAATTGACATATTATACTAATATTCATAAATGTCATGAAGTTTCTACTTAATTTACGTACATTTTCTTCATCATTAAATCCAGATTAATCTAATAGCTTTAATGTCATAGTGATTGTATAAATAGTAATAACGGTTGTGACTGTTATGAGATAAAATGTAGTGATTGACGACTTTTTTTCACGTTTTTCTTAAACGTTTTTATTAGATCAAAAAGAAAAACATATTATTCAAACGCGTACGTGGTGATATAACAAACCAGGGTAGTAATTTTGACTATTGTGTTACTTTTACAAAAAGGACTACATTTTATACGTATACGTATCAATTATTAATCAAATTAACCAATACTAATTTATATAAATATGGACTTTGTCTGTTTATTTTCTTGGCAAAGCCTTTGAAGTTCATCAAAATTGTCCGGAAACTGTCTTTCTATAGATCGGAGTTATCATATTCGTTGATAAGCTCTTTACAATCTCGAACTGATAAGAATCGAGCACCAACGCATATCCCTTATTATTTATTTCGTTTGTTACTGTCTCCCAATCAATGTTAGAAATTTTTCAAGTATAACTTTAGTTATATTTGTTGTATTCAATGGGTTTCTAATCTATGGTTTTCCCATTTGAAGAAAGAGAGATCCTAATCTTCGTAAAATCACTAACGATTCCATTTGTAAAGGATAAGCCTTCTTTTTCAAGTAACCCTCTCTTTTTGGCAGTCCCATACGCATATCCGCCTAATTTGCCATCGGACATGACTACCCTGTGACAAGGCACCTTAATTGGATTTGGATTCTGACCGAGTATTCTACCTACTATCCTTGATGCTGAAGGGTTACCAAGTGCTTTAGCAAGATCCCCATAAGTGGTAACCTTTCCTGCAGGTATTTTTAGTAGCAGTTCATAGACATCTTCGTTTTTTAGCACTCTCTTAGTAGTAGTAATCTTCGCCCTTTTAGATGATATATAAGATGATGATGAGGGAAGTAATTCTTTTTCTGCATCTTCAATTGAATTCAGTTTTTTACTATTATAATTCAAATAATTCAAATGAGTTTTAGGCTTTTTACTCATATGTATAATAATATGATATTTATATATAAATTTAATATTTTTTTCATACATAAAGGCATTGTATTTATTTTATATTATTATTTGATGTTAATTCTACAATCAATCCATCATTCCATCCATATTTTCTAAACATTAGGTCAGAAACTGTATTAGCTAATGTTAGTTCTTTGTTTTTATCGACAAGTCTAGCATAACCTGTGTAGGCTTTATTGTTTACATTGAAGGACACATTAGGATCAGATATGATATTTTGGACCCAGTCTGAAGCTTTTTTACATTCTGATAGAATATAATATCTTTTATTATATTCTACAAACCATATTTCTATTGTGTGTTGTCTTGTTGTCTTACGTCCCTTTGTTGTCAAATATAGAAATTGTGTTGGTGGTTGATGCAAATTATTATTATTCGCAATCATTTTTTTGACAAAAATAAAATCAGTAAACTTTGAAGAAGATAGAGAAGTATTTCATCTAAATTTGTCCCATACCTCCATCAACAAATAGTTCTATTCCAGTAATATAACTACTATCATCTGATGCAAGAAATAAAACAGCTTTTGCTACTTCATCTGGACTACCCATCCTTCCTATAGAAGTTGAGTTTACTGAATTCTTAAGGAATTTCTCAGTCTGTTGGTCATTTAGTACTCGATTCACGAAAGGAGTGTCTATTGGACCAGGACTTATGGCATTCACTCGGATATTTCTCTGATTCAGATTAAGGCTCCAAGACCGAGCAAACGAACGTACTGCGGCCTTGGCAGCATGATAAACGCTTAATTCTGCCGATCCTTTGGATGAACCTACAGAAGCCATCAAAATGATTGAACCTCCATCCTGAAAAATTGGAAGTGCTTGTTGAACAGTAAAGAGTAGTCCTTTTACATCAATATCAAATATTTTGTCAAAGTGTTTCTCTGAGATTTCTCCCAATGGAGCAAATTCAATAATACCAGCATTCGCAAATAGAATATCTATATGACCTTTTTGATCCTTTACTATATCATACATCTTATCAAGATCTGCTAGATTAGATACATTACTTTGAATACCACTGACATTTTTACCTATATCTGACACAGCTACATCGACTTCTTTTTGATAGAGTCCTGTAATGAAAACATATGCCCCTTCTGATACAAATCTCTTTGCAGTAGCCAAGCCAATACCACTGGTTGCTCCAGTAATAACTGCAATTTTCCTTTCCAGTTTATTTCCCATTTTTAAACACATCTTTTTTCTTATTGTCTGTTGGAAGATGTAGTGGATATGGGAATCTCCTTTGTTTTATGTCCGTTTTTCACCATCAGACTTCAGAGACGCCATATCTATAACAAAGCGATATTTCACATCACTTTTCAGCATCCGTTTGTATGCTTCATTGACGTCTTGAATCTTGATAACCTCAACATCTGCAGTGATTCCATGCTCTCCACAGAAATCTAGAAGCTCCTGGGTTTCGGCTATGCCACCAATAGCGGAACCGGCCACTGATTTACGCCCCATTATCAACGGAACAGTGTTTAATGTTGGTTCAAGATTGCCTAGTAATCCGACTAGTACCAATGTGCCGTTAAGCGACAGGGATGGTAGATATGGATTAAGATCATGGACGTAAGGTACGGTATCGATTATCAGGTCAAACTTGTTGTTGACAGCGGCCATCTGTTCTTCATCAGTGGAAATCACTATATTGTCAGCACCTAGGCGACGTGCATCCTGCTCTTTTCCAGGCGAACGGCTAATCAACGTGACATTTGCACCTAGTGCTTTAGCCAGTTTTAGCGCCATATGACCGAGTCCTCCCAGGCCTATGACCCCCACGTTGCTTCCTTCTCTTACTCTCCAATGGCGGAGTGGAGACCATGTGGTTATGCCTGCACATAACAATGGTCCAGCACCTTTCAAGTCAAAGCCTTCCGGAATTCGCAATACGAATTTTTCCCTGACAATAATTTTTTCTGAATACCCACCGTAGGTGGGTATTTGATCATACCGATCTTTGTCATCATAGGTAAGTGTTGGACCGTTTTCACAATACTGTTCAAGCCCTTGTTTGCATGCAGCACACTGTTGGCAAGAATCAACCATGCAACCTACACCAACATGATCACCCGGTTTGAAATGTGTGATATCAGTACCGACACTCACCACGCGGCCGATAATCTCGTGGCCCGGCACCATTGGGTAAATGCTGTTGCGATCCCAGTCATTGTTGACTTCATGCACGTCCGAATGACATATGCCACAGTAAAGAATCTCGATAACTACATCGTCAGCGCGAATATCACGACGTTCCAATTGATATGGCACTAATTCGGCCTTGGCAGAAGGTGCAGCATAACCAAGTACATCCATTGTCATTGTTTATTTCTACTCCTCGGGTGGTGATTACTCTTTCCTAATAATTCGTATTTCATTATGTATAAAGGTGAGCGATATTTTATTAAAGAGTTGAAGATAAGTGGAGTAATTCTTGTAATAAATATAGAAAAGATTATGATATATACAAACTATTGAATTTATTAAAGAACTTTATTTTCTTAGCTTAACGTTAGAAGGCTTTGTATTATTTCTTTATGTATTTGTTCCAACTTTTTATCCATCTTATTTTTACAGAATTTATGATGCCTATGGTAAAATATTTAGTATCTCTTCAGTAATATGAGGAAGAATTGTAGACAAGAAAAGTCCAGATAGATACGAAATAATAGGATCAGTTATTGTAGTAATTGGAGCTGGGATAATATTTTATGCCCCGTGTTGATACTATATTATGGAACCAAGGTTACAGTTTATAGCTCTAATTATTATCCTATTATATCTTTCTTATTCTATCTATTGTGTTCAATTCATAGGAGGATGGATAAGTTCTACTACATAAGTCAATTGCAGATTCTCTAAATAACTAATTTATTACAATTTATGAAATGAGATTTGAATCCATTACTTCTGTTCATGGGATTACACTAAATCCAAATTAACCTATTTCTGCAAAATAAGTAACAGGGGATAAAAATGTAGTTTAAATTCTTCACAATCATTTGATTTAACATCTAATGGATATTCAAAGTTAGTATCTTATCGTTTCCACTTCCACAGAAGAATGCTAATAATCCAAATACGCTCTTAAGAAATCATTCATCTTAGAGAGAGATATATCGGATTCTGGAGTTTTGATTAATATATATTGAAATACATGAGGCATTCCTTCGTAAATATCTAATTTTACCGGTACATCGGCTTGGTCTAAGCCTTGATATAAACGAACAAAGTCACTTACTAAAATTTCTTTAGTGCCACCCTGGATTAATGTAGGAGGAAATCCTTTGCTAAAATTACCATACACAGGAGAAACATAGGGATTCTTCTGATCTATTGGATTAGCATATGCATCTGCAGAATTCTTCAGAAACTGATTATTCGTTAGTAACGGATCAGCGTCTTTTAAGGTGAAGTAAGTATCACCATTTTGAGTAACATCGGTCCAAGGTGACCATAGTACCACTGCAGCAGGCATTCCCATCCCACCATCACGCATTTTTAGGACAGATCCTGTTGCTAAACCACCGCCTGCCGAGTCTCCGTAAATGGCTATATCATCAAGAGAGTATCCTTGTTGATCTTTTAATGCTTGAATTACTGAGATTACCTGATCAGTAGTTTGATTCCACTTTGATAATGGAGCAACTGTATAATCGATAGATATCACTCTAAGACTTGTCGCATCTGCTGCCAAGATAGAACTAGATAGAGTTGAATTGGCGCTTAATAACGTATAGGCTCCTCCATGTGTATATACTAAAACTTTTCCATTATCATGCCAGTTTTTGGGTTTAATGTCAAGTACATTGACTCCACCTAATTTTGTTTCTGTTATATTGGGTTGATAAAGGTCTTTGATCGATTGTGAACCAAAGAGATCCATAGATTCCATCTCTTGGTATAATTTTTTCCATCCAATCAGATCGGCTGGACCAGGGTTTTTAAAATTGAAAGAATTCGATGCAATTTTTCGCAATTCTTCTTGCGCCTCCTTTGATATGGTTGTAGGTATGTAGATTTGATGCGTGTTGTTCTGAGCATTAGTTGAATTTTGAGCCTCTGCAAAATAAATTGGTTGTAAACTCAAAAAAGTAGTAAATAGTAAAAACAAGATAGAATAAGACATGATAATCGTATTTATTGTTGATAATGAGTAAGACATTTAATCTCATTAAATCATATAGTATTTATAGATTAAGATGATTGTATTTTTGTGGCCATCAACTTGAGAGAAGAGATAAAGAAAAACTAACTTAGATATGTGTCATAACTGCTCTTTACCAAAATCCCATGTAGAAAAGTACTTTGGACTGATTTCAATAATTACATTTTCTCCCTTCTTTGAATTCTCTGTTATCATTTTTGCTAATGGGTGATCAAGAGTACCTAGGTATTTCATACTTATTTTATCTCCTTCTGGAACGGTTCTATCTGGATCTTCTACTATATTCGCCAAGCCTTTACCTTTTACTCCTTTGTACGGAAAATTACCATCATCTATGGAAAAATACAGAATTGGCTTATTTCGGAGATTTTGAATTTTCTTGTATATTTTAGATGTTATTATCAGAAATTTTTCTCTATTTTTATCATAGTAAAACCAGACAGGTTGTATGTTAGGCTCACCTTTTTCATCGATAGTTGACATCTGCAACATCAATTTGCTTTCAAGGAATCTATCGATCTCTTCTTTAGTCATATTAGGAATTCTGTTATTTGCCGTAATGAGTTTCATAATACTTTACCAGCATACAAACTGAAAAAAGTTTCTTCTTCCTTTTTTATTGATTTAATTGCTAGACTGTGCTCTAGCTCATGCTATACAAAAACCAGACTCGCAATATTACCCACTCTATCTTTGATAATGGTAAGTTTGTCAAATCTTAGATTCATTGTTTCGTTATAGATTGTTTTGTCAAAGATTGACAATCACTTGTTATTACTATTTTCTGATGTCCTAACTATCAATGCTACACCTATCAAAATAACAATTGTAGCAATAATAGTTAGATAGGTGACAGATTCAGCTAGAATTGCCCATCCCAAAAAGACTGCTACAATAGGTGCCATATAAGCAAAAGTATTAGCAACAGCTGCAGTACTAACTGTGAGCAGCCAATAAAATTCAGCTAGTGGTATAACAGTGCCAATAAATATTAAAAACAGGTAGGATATCAGTAAGTTAAAGTTTATATCGGAATAAGAAGGAAGCAGATTTAGTTCTCCAATTAAAACACTAGGAATTATTAGTAACAAGCCTCCGATTAATGTAACCATTCCTGCAGATAATAAAAAATTTTTAGGCAATGATACTTTACTAGAAAAGATAGACCCTAGTGCCCAAAATAGTGAACTTATTAATAATGATGCAATTCCTACTAGACTTAACCCTTGATCTCCTCCAATCGATGGTCCAACGAGAATTATCATGCCGCTAAAACCAAGAGTAAGACCAATTTTTGTTAAATTAGTTATTTTATTTCTATATATTAAGAACATAAATAATACTACCCACAAAGGAATTGTTGAATTTAGTAAAGAGGCAATTCCTGCAGAGAGGTATTGAGCTCCATAT
>DATDKD010000128.1:0-33166 GCA_036520175.1 Nitrososphaeraceae archaeon | reverse complement strand
AAAAATGCCAGTTGCAATACTTCCAGATATTAGTGAACAACATTGTATTGGGTGTGCACTTTGTGTAGAAATTTGTACTGCTCTTGGTCCAGATGTCCTCAGAGTAAAGCCAGTTGAAGGGTGGAAAAGAGGTAAAGCCTTTGTATTTTATCCAGAAAGATGTATCTCTGATGGTGCATGTATTGGTGTCTGTCCAACAAAGGCAATTTTCTGGATGAGACCAATGGATTATACACCAGGACAACCAATTCCATTAAAGAAAAGCGCATTATTTTCAAAAGGTTGGGAAGAAGGTTAAAATCAACCAAACTCTATTATTTTATTTTTTTTTAGTATTATAAATATTAGTTATTTTAATTATATAAATATAGAATAATATTATTATCTCTTATTGATAATGCAGTCCTTCACTGAAGAACCATTTTCTGAAAAAGAAAGAGAGATACTTTTGTCGCATTTTACTAATAGTGATAAACCAATTTTTGCAATAATTACTCCCAAACAAGTTGATCGGGGTGCACTAATGTCAAGATATTCACGATCCGACAAAAGTATGCGTAGAATATTTTTAGAAGAATTTGCAAATAATCCTAATCGTGGAGATGAATTTTATAAAAGAGTATTATTAGAATATGGTGATGATTCTGTTGCAGAATTAGGAGAAGCACAGATAGCAATAGAATATGTATCCAATATCGCAGCTAAAAAAATAGAAGATCAAAGAATAGGTTTATCTTATCTAGAAAAATCATCAAGATACGTTTCATTTGACAAGAAAAATAATGGTCAGTATAAATATTTAAAAGAAAAAAAAATAATGAATTCTAGGTATGCAGATATATATATCGAAGCATGTGACTATGCTTTTGACCTTTATTCTAACAACATAGAAGCTATGCAAAGATTCATAATAGAAAGAGAACCTATAGATAACTTTCAATTTTATGATTCTATTTCTAAAAAAGATGTACAATTTAATAATTTAAAAGAACCCCATGATATAAAATCAGCTCAAAAAATATATAAGAGTACTATAAAAGCTAAATCGTTAGATCTTTTACGAGGGCTTTTACCTGCGTCTACTCTTACTAATTTAGGTATTACTGGTAATGGGAGAGCTTTTGAATATCTTTTAACAAGATTGTATGCATCGAATTTAACAGAGATGAATGTCTTATCTGATCAATTGTATGAAGAGCTTAATCTAATTATCCCGTCTTTTGTTTATAGGGCAAAAAATCAGCATGGAATGTCTATGCAAAATTATTTAAGAAATACAAATGATGTTATTCTCAAAATGGCTAGAGAACATCTTTCACACATCAAAATCAACCCAAATCTAGAATGTGTGAATTTAATATTTAATGAAGATAATACTGAAGCAGAAGTAAAAATTGCATCATCTATTTTATTTGAACAAGCAGCAGGACATACACTTACAAAGATTATAGAATATGTTCGATCTTTACCAATAGAAGATAGACACAAAATAATTAAGAAATATACAAGTTTACGAACCAATAGAAGACAACGTCCAGGTAGAGCTTATGAAATGACTGAATATACATTTGAAATGCTTACTAATTTTGGAATGTTCCGTGATCTACATCGACATAGAATATTAACTCTGGAAAGACAATTACTTTCTACTAGACATGGATATGATGTGCCTAAGGAAATTTCTGATCTTGGAATTTTGGATGATTTCAAAGATTGTATGTATAAATGTAATGAAGTATTTCAAATCCTTGTCAATGACAATTATCCAGAAGAAGCGCAATATGTAGTCAATTTTGCCTATAAATATCCATTTTTTATAAAATTAAATTTACGAGAAGCTACGCATATGATTGAATTGAGAACTTTATCACAGGGACATCCTGATTATCGTTATGTCTGTCAAGAAATTTTTAAAAAAATAAGGAATATTCACCCAATCTTATCTGAAGGAATAAGATTTGTTGATCTTAAGGATTATAGTCTAGAAAGGCTATCAAGTGAAAAAAATATAGAAAAGAAAAAGAGAAATTTGATAGACAATTAAATACCATTTTTTACATTTATTTTTTGAAAATTTGTGACTATAAATTGTATACATGTATATTTTTATTAATATTATTTAAACCAACGCTCTAAAGATTGGCTTCTTTTCTCTTGACTTTTTTTTACTTTTTCTAGTGATGATTCTACTCGTTCCTTTGAAAAATCCATTGTATCACATAGAAAACCTATAATTTCCTTATCATTTGGATTATCAAATTCTATATTACCTATAGAAATATTTTCTGGATTAAGAAATATTTCTCTTATCTGTTGATATGGAACATCTTTTAAATTATCTTTTATTTTTTCTATTTCTTCCAATCTACCCTTCTCTCTTATTAGCTTTAGTGCAGTTTTAGGACCTATACCTGGAAGGCCACCAGGATTAAAATCTGTTCCTATTAGGATACCTACATCTACTAATTGTTCAAGCGTCAATTTTGTAGATTCCAAAATCTGTGATTGATGAATAATTTCTGGTTCTATACTTACATATTTGTTTTGATTAGGAATTTTGCGTTTTCCGGTTATTGTTAGATTACGAATAAGTCTTTTCGCTCCAAAAAGTAGAGAATCATAATCCTGACTTGCACAAGCATATACAGTTCCATCTTTAGTTAAAATTGATGCTGTTGCTTCTCCCTCTGATGGTGCGTGAATAACAGGAATCCCTAACATTTTTAATATTTTCTTGGACTGCTCAATAATTTCATCCGTTAAAATTACTGTGCCTTGACTATATTTTTTAGCATCTTCAAATCTACCCTCTTTTAATGCTTCTTGATATTTTTCTATAGCTTCTTGTTTAGATTCCTTTCTTCGTTTTATCTCATTAAATTTTAGTGAATGAGGTTTTCCATCAAAAATATATAACAATTTTATATTATCGGTTAAGAAATTAATATTTCTATAAAATAAACCACTTAAGTGACTTGTTATTTCTCCTTTGTTATTAGTAAGAGAATCTCCAGTAGGACCACGAATCGTTGCTAAAAATTGATAAATCGTATTATATGCATCTACTGCAATTATTTTATCTGATAAATCAGATGGTTTTATTGGACAAGTAGTTAAAATTGGTTTTAGATCTATTCCCATTTGTTAAGTATATATGTATTTAATGTACCTTTTATTTTTTCATATTATATTATTAAAATAATAGAATGTGATTGTTGTCATATCAAAATAATCATGACATGAGGATTAGTATTATAGATCTGTATAATAGTGAGGCTATATAATTCAGAATAGATAGATAAAATTATGAATACAAATGAAAAGTCGGCTTTATTTAGCTCCATTATTATGATTCTTTTCCTTTCAATGTTTTATCTTGCTCCAACAATAGCTCAGAATTCTACTTCAATAACAGAATCACATTTAGTCGGAAACTGTCAAACATTTACAAAGCTACAAAATGAAAAACTTAATATCGAAAAGAAACTGAATGAAACTAAACAAAATTTTCTACCCAATCTAATACTAGAAAAATCTTTAACTTTAAAATTAGATGATCTTAACTCAAAGCTTGCATTATTTGCTAATGATAATGAATTTACAAAGCTACAAAATGAAAAACTTAATATCGAAAAGAAACTGAATGAAACTAAACAAAATTTTCTACCCAATCTAATACTAGAAAAATCTTTAACTTTAAAATTAGATGATCTTAACTCAAAGCTTGCATTCTTGACTGACAATAGATATTGTAGCGATCTTGAAAAGCATATAACAGATCAAAACTAATTCTTTGATAAATTTAACATTATTGTTATTATTATTAATATAATTTTTAATCAATTATCTTATAAATATAAAAAATAAATTGTTAATCTCGATATATTATATTCTATATACCGTAGCATAAATTGAAAATATCTATAAAGTTATTACATTAAATAAATAGGAGTTATTATATGTAAAAATAAAAGTTCCATTCTTAAAATAATGTATGTCTGTAAATTTTATATATTAAATAAAATCTTATTATTAAATTGAAAGATAACATTCATGTCGTTTTTTGGAATCTAGGAAACTTATTTGATATTCAACCAAATGAAATCTCATCAAATCTGGAATTTACTCCAAATAAAGGGTGGAATGAAAAAGTACGTGATATAAAGATACAAAATTTAACAAATATAATTAAAAGTACTTTCGATACGGGTCCAGATTTGATAGGTGTATGTGAAATTGAAAATGCCTTTTTAGCTGAAAAACTAATAGATGAATTAAAAAAAATATTAGGTAGAGATGACTATCAAATAGCTGGAACAAACATAGATGGTAAATTAAAACCATATCATAAAGGTCCAGATCTTAGAGGAATTGATACATGTTTAATTTATTCTAATAAGATCTTTGAACAGCTTGATGGTCATGGATATATGATAAATTTTAGATTTCCTACACGAGATATTTTTTATGCCAAACTTAGAGTCTTGAAAAATAATGCTAAACTAAATGTTTTAGTAAATCATTGGCCATCAAGAAGAGGCAGAGATGATTATTCCGAACTTATGGATACAGAATATTCTAGATATATGGCAGCAGAACATTGTGGAAGAATAGTTGACTCTATTTTAAAATATCCGAAAATGGAAATAGAAAAATTCCCAAATAGTGTTAATTCAATTCATGAAGGAAAAACAGTATTAGAAAAACTTGAAGAAAGATGGAACATAAATATTCTAGTCATGGGTGATTTTAATGATGAACCATTTGATAAAAGTATTATGAAATATCTATATGCAACACCAGACAAAAATTTACTACGTAAATGGAATAGAATCTTTAGGTTAGCAAAAGAAGATTTTAAAAATAGAGATAAAACCTATAAGCAAATTTACTTAGAACAACCATCAGTTTTATTTAACTGTATGTGGAAGCTTTATCCTAATGGAAGTTTGTATTTTCGGAAAACAAATTCATTTAATCTATTTGACCAATTTATAATTTCTCGAGGCTTATTATGTGGAAAACAGGGACTAAAAATGAACCTTAACTCAATTAATATAAATACTCAAGGTATGACATTAGGTGAAAATTTATCAGAAAGTAAATTTGAACAAGAGAATAATTATGATGAAAGATTAATTCCATTGGAATTTAAACGCAGACCCATGTCATTTGAATTTGATAGAACAAAAAATGATATTAATAATAGCAGTATATATATAAATGGAAATAAACCAAGGCAGCCAACTGGATATAGCGATCATTTTCCTATAACTTGTACAATAGATATATTATAAAACTGTAGAGATTAAATGAATTTGTTTATTCTTATTATTTTATAATGAAACATGTATGGTACTAATCTAACTAATTTCCATTAATTATAATAATTGAAAATGCTAAATTTTAAAAATTATTCCCTTTTCTGTCAGACGGCTAGTTAAAATGTCTATATAACTTTGATTTTCCATTTCGAGGCTAAGAAATACTCCTGCCATTCCTGTAGGTATATCAGAACTTAATCTATCGTGGACTACTTCGACTATATTTATTCCTAAATCAGATATACTATCCAATACATTTTTGAATTCGCCAGGTCTATCCTGCAAAAGAAGAAAGATTTTAGAAAGTCTTCCTGTTTGCATCAATCCTTTTGCCACTATCTGTCCTAACAAATACATATCAATATTTCCTCCAGATAGTACGACAACCACATTTTTCTTCTTATCACTTATGGAGGTACGGATTTTATAATCATCTATATCATGAGATTTTGAAAGTAAATATGCAAGGCTTGCTGCACCAGCTGGTTCTATTACTAATTTAGCTCTTTCCATTAATAAGAACATAGTTTTGACTATTGTAGAATCATCAACCAAGACTATATCATCAATAAACTCTTTAATTATTTCAAAAGTTATATTGCCTGGAGATTTTATTGAAATTCCATCTGCAATAGTGTATCCTGCTTTTACTACTTGTAAAGAACCCATTTCAACAGACCGTTTCATAGCTGGATATGCTTCCGATTCTACACCTATTATCTTTACATTAGGATTTTTGGATTTTATCGCTATTGCAATGCCTGCTGCTAATCCTCCACCACCTATTGGTATATAGATTTCATCTACTTCTGGTAACTCCTCTATTATTTCTAATCCAATTGTTCCCTGTCCTATAATAATGTCATAATCGTCATAAGCAGAGATTAATTCTAATTTTTCATCCTTTGCAATTTGCTGTGCTATTCTAAACGATTCATCATAGTCTGATCCTTCCAAGATTACTTTTGCACCATATGATTTTGTAGCTGCTATTTTAGACAAAGATGCATTCTTTGGCATTACAATTACACAAGGAATATTCTTTGTCCATGCAGCATATGCAACTCCTTGAGCATGATTTCCAGCAGATGCAGCAATAATACCATTATAATTTTTAATTTTTTCTTGAGAAATTTTATTAATTTTATACAATGCTCCTCTTACTTTAAAGGTACCAGTTTTTTGTAAAGATTCAATTTTCATAAATATATTAGATCCTGTTATTTCTGAAAAAGTCGTTGATTTTTGTAAAGGTGTTTTTTTAATATTGTTTTTAATTAATAGATCTCTTGCATTTTGTATATCCTCTATCGATGGGAACTTATTATTATGAAAATTAGTACCATTTTTGTAAAGAATCATCTTTTAGCATGTATAGGTTTATAACACTTATTAAGAGCTTTAGTAAAATAGTTAAAATTTCTCGCATTTAAAGCTTCAAAATATATATAAATATATATTTTATCTATAATTTATTACTAAAGCACCATTATAAAATCATGATTTAGTGAGATTATCACTTATAATAATTGCTAAGTAATATATTAGTCATTTTGTATTTACAATAGTATTAATTTTTTATAAAAAATTATAAATTCAAACAATTAATGATACTAAAAGAATGTAACTGAGTTTATAAATAGTCAATTATATTCTTTAGAAATTGTAATAATTGTTTAATATTGTCTAAGCTAAATTCAGATTCTTCAAAAAATAATTGTAGTTTCATACGTGCACTAGTTATATCTCCTCTATCTAGAGTAGAATTAACGTCAACTAATTCCTTATTTAAGTGCTTTAACAATACATCGGATATTTTATAAAAAGTTTTCTTATTATTAGTGTAACAATTATAAACCATTTTTTCAAATTCCTTTAAAAGTTCTTCTTTTTTAGAATTATTTTCTTTTTTTCCAAAAACTTGCATAACTTTTTCAATTTTATCAGATCTCCATCCGTGATTTTCAATTAAATAATCTATCTTGGTCTTAATTATACTGGATCTGTTATCTATATACTTAAGATCTTTTTGGACTATTTCATTATAATTCTTATATCTAGATCTAAATTCATTTTGGAATACTGTGTTATTATTGAGTTCATAAAATGGTAATAGTACATCAATGATTTTTGTATATATTATTTCTATCTCTACTAATAAATCCTTTAATGCTACTTTTGATTTATTATCTAAACCTGATACTAATTTGATTACAATATCTAATAACTTTTCTAAATCGTCTTCACTACCATTTTTTTCTGAATTATTTTTAAACTTCAATATATTATAATACCTGAAGGAATTTAAGAAGTTTTTGAATATTAATATAGAATCTATTGTAGTAAATATGTGTCTTATACCTATGAATATGGTAAGAAGAAAAAATGGATGATATTTCTTTTCGAGCATCAAGAATTCTTTATACTTATTAATTTCTTTATTATTGTATAGTCTAATATTTTGAATAATTGCTAGACTGTTAATATGTAAAATGTAGATAATAAATATTGTAATGTATTAGAGGTTGTACAATACCTATTTTATTAACATATTATGATTGTAGTTTCTTCAATAGTGTTATTTAGAAGATTAGTTAGCTAGACATTTTGGCTATAGAAAGCTTCAGATTAATATCAATTGTATCTAAAATAAAATAAAGAGAATTTAATACTTCAATTTTAAATGTGAATATTTAATAGAGAATTCTTCTTATGATGACCATTTTTTATATTACTATAAGGATATATTGTAGAATGATAATATTAGAGAAATATATTAAAAAGGAGGCTTATTAATTATCAAAGCATCTGTTATTGCTTTATGTATATTAGTGTATGGAACGTACAATGATTGTTATCCATTTCTGTTGTTGGTAGAGGATATGACTATATTTCATTATTTTTTAATTTGTAATTATAATTTTAAACTCTATCTATCATAAGATTTACATCATTTCTTTGCATTAATTACTATTTTAAAATAATATATTTTGATTTTATCTATCCATTTTCTTTTTGGTTTATAGAATCTTTGGGTGCTTTTGGAAAAATTTCTCGTTTCAGAATATTTTTCTCTATGGAAATGTTACCTGGTCCCATTAATATCAAACTTATCATTATTGCAAAATACAATAAATCTAACTCAAAACCACCAATAAAGCCTTTTGATATTTTGACCTGTAAAATAGCTCCTATCATATTTATTGCTAGTAATCCTGCTGCAATTCGTGTTAGGATACCTAGTAAAATAGCCAAACCACCTATGAATTCCAAGAGTCCTATAATGATTGCTAATTCTGGTGGTAATCCCATATTCGCAAATGAATTCTGAGTCCCTGGTATATCGAGAAGTTTAGTAATACCATGTATCATAAATCCAATTCCTGCTATTATCCTCAATGGTAGAGGTGCAAAATTGTAAACAGTTTTCGTTTGTTGAATCAAGAGTATTGTTATAAATTTCTATATATTTTAAGGTTAAACATATTGAAATGAAAGAAACTTTTTTAGTTAGTATATGGGCTAAATTATTAGCATTTAATTGTAAACGATATAATTATTATTTATTATTATTATGATCATGGTCTTCATATGAAGAAATCAATGTAAAATATTATTATCTTGATCTTTAATCTGTGACATTATTCCATCCCAATCTTGTTTTTTTGGGTTCTGTAATGTTTACTCCTGTCTCTTGCAATTCTTTGTATGTGTTATTGATATCTTTAGTATAAAACCAGAGGCTTGTCATAGTTCTTATCTCTTTTTTTGCTTGTTCTATATCTTCATTTGTCATCATATCTGGATCAGCATTGCAATTGATAAATACAAATAGAATCTATTATCTCTAATAGTATCATATTTTATATAACTAATCTAATCTATTTGGAGATGAATTGGTGGAATATCTTTTCCTAATTAAAATGAATAATAATAATAATAATAATTTTATTATTATCGGTTTAACGGAAATATCATTTTTTCTAGAACTAGTGAGTTAATTTTATCTTTCAAATCTCAGTAAAATGAGCTTGATTATAACAATTTTTTCAATATCAATAACCTCTTTTTATAATCCGTGAACATACTACTTTTTTATCTGTAATATGCTTTTTCAACTTTAAGTAATATTTATGAAAATTTAATAACAATAAGAGATAAATCTGGTCAATAGAATGAATGAAAAACAACCCTTTTTTACTGCAGAAATCAGTATAATACCTATTACAACTAGTGGTAATACAAGCATGAGTAAAGAAATAGCATTAGTATATAATGCTATTAATCAAATCCAGGGCTTGAAAACAATTCTTACTGCAATGGGTACTCAAATTGAATCAACTGAGTTGGACAATATTCTAAAAGCAATTAAAATTTCACATACAACACTTCGCAATGTCGGAATTGAAAGGATAATATCTTCAATTAGGATTGATGAAAGACCGGATAAGAGCAATACTCTTGATGGAAAGATAAATTCTGTAAAACTTAAGAGTTAAAAAAACAACATAAAATTGAAGAATTATTTGATTATATTATTTGTTAATATAAAATAACAATTTAAAAAAATTTATATGATATCATATTTTTATCATAAATTAAAAAGTCACTCCTATTGTAATTGATAGTATTGGTAGTCGAGCTTCACAATGTAAAGCTTTAAATTGTATTTCTATAAGGGTATTTCTGAAAAAGTTTTTTATGCTAATTGATTGGTAGATAATCATATTAAGAAAATTTTATATTTTTTATTATTACTTTTAAATAAAATACGTTGATAATATGGATATGTATAAATCTTATTCATTTATTAAATCACCTACTGATAACACAAAAATATGGCAATACATGGATTTGTCGGAATTTATTCATCTGTTATATAGCAAAAGTCTATTTTTTTGTAATACTAAAAAATTCGGTGATCCTTTTGAAGGAAGTCTACCCCTATTAAATAATATATTAAATGAACAAAAAGAATATCAAATCACTAAAAAATTACTTGAGAATAAAAAAAAACTTAAAAATGTTATAAAATCACAACCAATAACAAAATGGAATTATCAAGGTTGGAAAAACAGAGTACTTGTAAATTGTTGGCATATGAATAATAGCGAATCTGCTGCCATGTGGAATTCATATTCTTATAGAAATTCAGGTATAGCACTACAATCAACATTTAAAAGATTGAAAAATTCAATTAAATCTTGTAAAGAAGAGATTATTATAGGTGAAGTGCAATATTTAAATAATAGAAATGAATGGTTAAAAGAAAGTTTAGGTTGGGAAATTTTTTTAACTAAAAAAAGACCATATGAATATGAGAGAGAATTAAGGGCACTTAATATAGTATATGATAGTGATCTATATAATAAAAAAATATTTAACACTTCTTTTTCAAAGAAAGACCAAATTAAATTAGATAAAGATCAAACGACTAAAGCAAAGAAAATATTGTCTATGAATAATAAAAAAGGATTCCCAGTATATATTCCTGGAAAATTAATAAAAATAAATCTAGATAATTTAATAGAAAGTATTTATGTTTCACCTTATGTAGATGATTATTTTATCGAAATTATTAATTCTCTAATTGAAAAATATGATATTTCTAATAAAGATATAATATTATCAGAATTATATTATAAAAAAAATAATTCTTGATCTCTATACCATTCATTAAGCATAATGTTAATACTCATCATTAGTATTACAAATTATTATTTAAATATTATAATTGCCTATAGGTGGATATATATTAAATAATTTTTGAATAGGTTATTGCATAATATATAATATCTTTGCAATATTTATATTTGTATTTTAGCATCCATAATAAAATATTATTATCATTAATGAAATAGTCAAAGTTTATATAATCTAATAGAAAAAAGTAAAATTTTAATTAGAAGGCAAAGCAGAATAATTTTATATAATTATCAATAAATTTATTTTATTTATATTTATAATATTCTATTAGATTTCTTGCTCTAATTTTAATCTAGATTTATATTTCTTATTTCTTGGTCTGGTTCTTAATCTATAACCACAACATGGACACCAAAAACCACCCCATTTAATAAAAACTTGACAAACTTGACAACGTTTTTGTCCCGCTAGGTAACGACCAATATTTGATGGCTTTATTGCTTTATGACGCAAACATATTCCTTTGCATACCATTTTTAGTCACTCCTAGTTTTAGTAATCTAAAATCAGTTATGTTAAATAAAATAATGTGAGATTGATTCACATGAATTTGATTAAATAAAGTAAGATTCAATCTCATTTAGTCTATCTAAGGAACCGTCACTTTTAAGAAGATCCGAAAATTCCATTCCAGTTCTTATCTTTTGTAAAAACAAAATAACCTCTTCATTGTTTACGCCATGCTTAATATCGTATTTTATTCTCATTTGAACTTTATGTATTCCACCATATCGTTTATACATTCTTCGTTCAAATTTACTAGCATCTGGTGATAGTCCCTTTACATGTTTTATTATTGTTTTTTCCATGTTTTTTACATGCCATTCTCTCATAGGAAAACTATTTTGCATCAAAAAAATCAATGTACAATACAATAAAGCCGTATATAATATAACCTATTAATGATGCATATTTTAGATAAAAATAATATTAAAATAAGCATATGACCTAATTTTAGTCAACTGATAAATGAATATGAATACAAAACTTACTATTAGAAATAAAAATAACTATTTAGTAGTAATACAAAATTAAAACTAAGATATACATATACAAATTGTTTGAAGTTAGATTGAGAAATTTACTCTCAAATCTGATCTTGAAGAAAAATTAAATTAATTAGTATTCTTAAGATAAAATAATTTAATATATATAAGAAAGATTACAAGATAGTAGTATCGAGTTCAAGAATTAGTTTTTATTATGATTTGAAAAAAGCAAATAACTCCACAGTGATAGAATATTAATTTATGTTTAGAGCTAAAATCATAATATAATGGATTTATAAATTATAATTTAATTGATTATTTATTTTTTAAAGATACTATAAACTAATATTATATAATCAAGATGTTGTTTACAATTTTATTAATCAGGCATACCTTTATTTTTAATTTATTAATAAACTACATAATATTAACCTGATAGAGATGAATTACATTAAAACTATTACTAAATATTCTACTATTCTGGTAGGTAAACAATCATTACATTATCTATATAATTAAGATCATTTTAATAAAGTGATAATTTTAATAAAATGAGATTAAAATATATTTTTACTTAAATAAGAAAAAAATTAGATTATTACTGTTCTTTAATAGCTGATTTTACTTTATCTGCAAGATCTTGTGGTATTTCGTTAAAACCATGGGCATTCTTTGCATGTTCTTTAATTTTTATCATTATATCCTCTTCTGAATCAGCAGTAGTAGTCCAATTACAATTTACACCTACATCGGAGCATCCAAAACGTTTTGTCATTATTAAATAAATATGATTAATCTATATAAAGAATTCTATGCTGAGGTTTAAAACTCAGGTTTATTGATGCAAAGAAAAAGAGTGTAAAAATTCCATTTTATAAATTTCATTTCTATAAAAATGATATAAAATTTATTATTTCAATCCATCATATATTTATAATTCTTGAAAATAATTGTTGCCAAGCTAATTCCTTATATTATATCATGGCTTTCACTGGATTTTGTTCAATATGTAGTGGCAAAAGCAATTCATCACCCTATATCAAAATAAATAAATGTATTAAATTTCCAACTATTAACTGCCATCACTCGAAGAAAATTTAGCTAAGGTTTTAATTCTATTCAACATATCTGAGCCTGCCTCAAGAAATTATACAATAATATATGAGGCGAAAAATTAGAGCAGAAACGTATTGAGCTAAAGAATATTAGAAAAGTATCTAGACCATAGAGTTGTTATTCATTTATTATGTTTATATCAATATAAAGAATTACAGCGTGCATATCTGACACTGAAACGATGTTTACATGTTTACATAAATCTTGTAGAGTGTAAGTTTTTCTATTCAATTATGGATGGATGAACTGTATAGGATTAACTAATTTATTTTCATCACAAAATTCAGATGAAAAAATGCATATTCAATCAGTGTTAGCAGTTTAATACTCAAAAATCAACAGTTTTTTATCCTACCTGATCCTATCATTAATCTCTCATCACAACTTTAAGCCATCAATCATCAGGGGTGTTAAAGAATAACCTTTAACACCCCAAACATATAATATTTTTATTTTTTATTGTGCATGTTATATAACAGACTTCTTTCATTTGAAGAAGTAATAATCAAAAATGAGTGTTACCAGGCAAATCTAACACCCATTTTTTAAAACGAAAAAATCATTTTAAAACCTCCAATATTATTAAAATTTTTTAAAAAGTAGAAAATTGTTGATTTAATGATGTGTTAAAGTATTTTTTCCGCTTACAATATTTCTAAATCCAACTTTTTTCGATATACCTAAAGAAATTACTATTATTCCACTAATCATTGATATCAGTAACGCATTTTCAGAACTTTTTATAATATTGAAAGCGATTAGCAAACCACCGGTAATCATAATTATTCCATTTACAATTAATAATGTCGATACAATAAATAATTTTTCTCTAAGTGATAGGATAAATGCGATTATTGAAAATGCTACTGCTATACCGCCAAAAACAATACCTCTAGTAATTGTATCCATTAGAAGAAATCCTTCTCCATTAAAATTTTTTAGAATAACATCTATACCATAACTCAATAACAAAACAAGTGATATAATAATTAGTATATTTGCAAGAGAATGAGATTCCTGAATCTGCAATTTCATTTCATTATTATATGGAGATTAATTCTAATAAGACTTTAAGGAAAATTAAATACAATAGATATTGTAATGGATAAAGTATTATCAAATTATAATCTGTTTATTATGATAAATTCTAAAGAGAAATATTTGTAGTAAAATTTGGAGAGATTTGACAAAAGGAAATTTATACTAAATTACATTTGTTTATCTATTTCTTTGGGTATTTAGTCTCTAGTTCTTTTAAAATTATCTTGGCATTCTTTGGATCTAGCATTTTAATTATCAAATCCATTTTTTCTTCTTTTCTTTCGTCACCTTCTTTAGATTGTGGTGAGCCAATATACCAAAGAAATGAGAGTCCCGCTACTTGCCATATTAACTGTAAGAATTCCGATTGCCAATTTTCCATAGTATCTCTGAAAGTCACATTAAAATAATTAGAAATTGCCACGGGTTGGTTATGTTCTTTTTGTTCTTCTAGATAGGAATACCATGCAAAAATCCAATGAGCACTTAAAGATATTACAAATAGAGTCAAAGTAACCCATAAAAATCCTAATTTATTTTTCAAGGTTTCTAAAGATTAAAGGTTACTTATTGAATATATAGATTATATGATATTTTATAGTAATATAAAAATTAAAAATATAACGGTTTAACTTTTAAGTATATTAATGGGAGAATAAAATACATAAAAAATGGTATCAAAAATTCCATTAGAATAAACAATAGTAAATATTTAAAATAATAGAGAGGTTATTATTATGTTTTGAATTCTAAAAGAAGTTACTAATCCCAATATACAATACATCTTTTAAGCCAAAAGATTTATTCAATTAAAATAATAATAAATAACTAAAAATTTAGGAGCTATCTCTTTTATTTCCTAGGATAATTATTTTTTATTTATATGAAATTAAATGTCTATTTGTCTTTTATAAGAAAAAGATGAATTAATATAAAATCAAAAATAAAATATTTGAAAAAAGTTTTTATTAGTCATATATAATTAGGATAAAATTATTTTGTATTGCTATTAGAAAAAGTTGTTGTATTGCTAAAAGCAATTTTATTAGTTATAGCATATTTTTCCCAAATGTCAGGCGATATAATATTGATGATATTTGTTATTCCTATAAAGATCATAAATCCAACCAATGCTATAAATCCCATCTTTGAATATTTTTTAATAATTTGTTCTTGTTTGTCATAGAAAATGCTAATACAAGAAATAGAAAAAATAATTACTACCACAACTGCTATTACGACAAAAATGGATCTATTAGGAAATTCATTTTCTGAAAATGATGAAATAGTAAGTAGAATTAAAATTCCTCCAATTATTGTTGAATTCACCATTAAAATATCTTTATACTCCATTACCACAGTTTTATGATCAATATACTTATTATAAATCTAAATTTCATTGTGATAGAAGTAGTTATTGAATAATGCAACAATACTGGATCTGAAATGAATGTGAAATAGATCTGAAAGTAACATTCTTAAAAATGTCCATTAATTTCGTAATTTACAATATTATATGAAATATGAATATGAATCTATTTTTGACATTAACAATTATCTTATTAATATACAAAAAATTACTTGATATTATATAACTCTTTTTCCATATAAAATAAAAATCAGGAAAAATTATGTTTGTATTTTAAACGGTTCTTGTTGTTATCTACTCTGATTTCTCTTGATTATATTCGTCCTTTAAACTGCTATCTGGGTCGGTTATCTTCTTTCCAACTGCTTTAGCACCTGCCTTTAGTTTATCAAACGTGCTCTCAGTACCTTCTTTGACATCATCTTTGACCTCACCATAAGAACTTGAATCACGATTATCAGAATAAGTAGTTGTATTTCCTTCATACCCTGTATTTGTGTTTTGATATGAATCTCCTCCAGATACTTTCGTCATACCTTTCTTTCTATATTTTTCTCTTGCCTCTTCGGAATCAATTCCTGCCTGTCCTGATTCATCAATTTCTTGACCAGTTGAATCTCTTTTTACTGCAGTGGGCTCATGAGAAGTAATTTTCTCTGGTGACATTGGATCCTTTCCTTCATAATCTTCGTTTTCTGATGAACTCATAATATCTAGTGAAAAATATAATATTTAACAATTGAATAGTGTAATTTGCTATTTGTTGTAAAAAATATATAGATTTAGATGACTATTGTCATATATTTTACTATCATTTTATTCATCTAAAGTGTCCTTGATATTCAATAGTAGAATAAATTTAGAGGAATAAGAGATTAAGCCATTGTTTATAATAATATTGATATACTAAGAGAAATTACTTTTACTACTATATTCAACCACTATTAGAAAATATAATGTACCAATTTGAGCAGATTTGGATATTTACAAAAAGAAAGGAGTGAAAAGGTATTAGAATTGAACGTTTAGTCCTGATTCCTTTGACAATACAAAAATAAAGCAAAGTTGTTTATATCAGCAAATTATTATAATAATTATTTAGTAATTGTAAATGTTGTGGAGTCATATTATGCTAAAATGATTTTAAAAATTATTTTCAGTTAATAATATGTCATAAAAATCATTTTTGTGCTCAATTGTATATCGAGACACTATTTTAATAGAAAATGTTATAAACAATGTTTGTTACTATATATTAGATAATAATAATATGACACACTTTTCTAGGTTCTGCTGCAGTTAATTGCAAATTGCAAACAGTATAAATTATAATAATAAACTTAAGTTCGATAAGGTAGACTTTAAAATAATTACTTTGCTTGTTCTTGGTTATGATAACAAGAAAATTTCTTCAACATTAAAAATACCTCTTAGTACTATTCAGAGGAGGAGCAGAATAATATTACTTTCAAAGATAATAACTCAAGAATATATTCCAAATTTTAAAATATTAGGAATTAAAAAGGGTATGTTACATATTTACCTTAGAGATGGAAATTTAAAACAGAGAGCAGAAACAATATCAAAACTAGATGGCATATTATCAGTATCTATACATGTAGGAAATTCTGATATAGTGGCAGAATATGTATATGATAATAGTGAATGTTTGGTAGACATTATTTCGGAAATTAAACATATGCAAGATATAGAAAAAATACTTTGGTCAGAGGAAATATACAAGATCCCAGTATCAAAGGAAAATATATCAAAATCTTTTAAAAAATATTGGGCTGATCATGAAATATAGTCAAATTATTATATCTATACTATTACAGAAATTGTATACAAGTTTTATAAACTATGTAACTACACTTAGACAATGAGCAATGATAATAGAGGATTAGCCTCTGCAGATGAAAAAACAAGAAAAAGAGTGGCAAGTCAAGGTGGAAAAGCACCACATGACGAACGAGGGTTAGAAGCAGCAGATGAAGAAACAAGAAAAAGAGTGGCAAGTCAAGGTGGAAAAGCATCTAGCGGTGGCGGCAGAGATAAAAAAGACTAATAGCAAAAAAGAATAATTTTCCTGAAGTTGAAAAATAATTCATTTTTTTATTTTGAAATAAGCTTTACTTAAATATCCTAAATTATTGTTAGTTTACAATTAAATTTGCTGAGAAAATAATAACTAATTTCTACATACTATTTAAAGTTAAAATCTACTGTATTAGGTTCCATCTCTACTCTTTCACTTATTGCAAAAACTCTTAAAACCTCTCTTACTATTAGCTAGTTACTTTCTTTCTTAGTCTATTGCTAGGCGTATTTTTATCTAAATAAGAATATTTATGTTATGAGCTACTTGTCATATCTTTTACAATTTGCAAAAGTTGAGGTATTGTTATTGGCTTGTTAATAAAATGAAAATTTGGGTCACATTCAATGTCATGATAAGCACTCATTAATATTACTTTTATATTGGTTTCTAACAATTTAGTAACTAATTTATCACCATTCATTTCAGGCATTCTAAAGTCAGAAATAATCAAAGAATATCTAGTAGGATCTTTTAGAATATGATTTAGTGCTAAGAGTGGATTAGTAAAGCACTAACGTAATAGCCTTTCATTTCTAAAGCTTCTTTGAATAAGTCTACAATATCAAGCTCATCGTCAACAATGGCAATATATTTCGCTGACATTTTAATAGTTAAAGTATTAATATTTAATATTAAGTAGAGTTCCCTGAAAATACCGTAAAATACAATTTTTTTATTTATAATATCATTTATAAAGAGATTTCTAATTAATATAATTGTAATAGCATATTAAATGAAGGTTTACATAACATTTACTATTTTTAATGTTGTTAAATTTTGTATTCAAAAAATATATTTAAATTTGAATGATTTTATTTATAATGAAAGTGTATATTTATTTTGATTAAGGTAGTATGAATCAAATACTAATTGGTTGCTCAGGATGGAGTTATACAGATCTTCCAGAAAAAGGCGGTTGGACCAAAGTATTTTATCCTAATGGTCAAACAAAACGTCTTTCGTATTATTCTCAATTTTTTAATACTGTAGAAATGGATTCTTCCTTCTATGAAAAATTTTACAAGTATATGACTAAACAGACTTTTATTGGAATGGATAAAGCTACCCCTGACCATTTTGAATTTTCTATAAAAGTTCCAGAAACTGTTACTCATATTAAAAGATTAGATGTTAATAAAGGGGCCATATCCTCACTAGAGGAATTTCTTGATAAAATTTCACCACTTCAAATAGCAAAAAAATTAGGTGCTATACTTATACAATTACCTCCTAGTTTCACTGTAACTGATTTTAAAAATACTGAGAATTTTCTAGAGAGATTGCCTTCCGACTATCATTATGCATTAGAATTCAGACATCCATCTTGGAATACAGAAGGTCCATGGGAAATGTTAAAGCATTATAATATTGCAGCAGTAATGACAGATTCTCCACTATTAGACAATCTCCAATTTCTTTCTGAAATTACAATTACCTCAAAAAACCATTCATTTATCAGATTCCATGGAAGAAATACAAAACACAGATACAATTATCTTTATTCTAAAGAAGAATTGATCCCATGGGTTGATAAAGTAAAAGAAATAACTGCCAAAACAAATACTCTCAGGATTTACTTCAATAATCATTATGGTGGTAAAGCAGTTATTAATGCATTGCAATTCAAAGAGATGCTAGAATTACCAGTTTCGAATAAAGAAAAGACTGCATTAGACCATGCAAAGAAATATTATTCAAAAACTACTTTGGATACTATAAAAGACCGATAATATTTGTAATAAATTTAAAAATAACAATAATTTAAAATCATGCATTTATTTAGATATAAAATAATGAAAGTTTGGATTATATGGAATGAAAAAGAAACCAATAATAAATCTATAGATAAAATATTTTCTACAGAAGAAAAAGCGTTAGAATATATTGAAAAAGTTAAAGGAAGTAATAATTCTGATAGATACATAGAAGAATTTAAATTAGATCAATTTTGAATTCAAGGTTTTCCTGTTAATCAAGTTTTACACTAAACTAAAGAAGAGGTATAATTCTAATTTCTATCGTATCGTCATCAATAAAACTTAAAATATTCAAATCAGAGTCAAAAGTAAAGATTTCAACATGAGGTATATCAAGCAAATGGTTGATTTTAGATCAATTACCAAATACAATGCTTGATTATACTAAATTCAACAAATAATCAACGTGTAATAACGAATTATACTAGACTGAATTTGCTCCTCTCTGTTCTGTTGAGCCGTTCAATAGTCATATAATCAATCGTGTAATAACGATCTTATACTGGCAATACTGATTGCAATATTCATCTTATACCTTTCTATATAAACTTTATAATATTTTATTATTAATATTCTAATATAGTTGTCATGATCCAACATTACATTATATTCTATATAATATAGAATGATAGAAAATCGAATTAACCTCTAAACCTCACTCATGTTGTGGTTTATACTTATTACTGTAAATAAAATTTATTTATACCAAAAAAAATTTAAACCAATTAAAGTCATGATGTAATAATTATGAATCATTCTAAGAAAAAAATATTATAACCTAAAATTGTAAAAGTGAAACGAGTTGGCAGAAATATGGACTATCATAGTTTTTGTAATAAGCTTAGTAATATCTACAGTAATAATTTATTTTATTACCAAAGTATTGGGCGAACGAGAAGGAATAAAGTATGCTTTTTTAGCTGCGATTTCTGGATCGATAATCTATGGTATATTTAATAATCTTATTGGAAATAATATTGTAACAAGTATTATTGGGGGAGCGCTTTGGTTTTTTGTATTAAAAATAATATACACGATGAAATGGCTTAAAGCATTATTAATTACATTTATTATTTGGATTATCACTAGTTTGATAGGAATTTTAATTCCAACTTTACCTGGACCATTGTAATAAATAAATTATTTAATGCTCAGATCAATTAAATCAAATATTATTTCTAGTGTATCCACTCGGTCAAATTAAAATAAATATGCTCATTAAATATTCCCAAACCTATTAAAGTATATATAATATTATTTTTTTAACAAAAATTAAAAATAGTGGTGAATATTATACAAAATTATATTATTTATACAAAATTAGCATATAATATATGTCTATATTAATATTTTCATATTCATAAAATAATGTTTACCATTTAATAACCATAAACATAAATGTAAATAGTCTATTATGAAGATTTACCTTTTTGCAATTAGTATAATAATTTCTCTCTCATTAACTATGAATTATGTATATGCAGAAAATATCAATAATAATATTATTAATAATTCAATTACAAATAAAACACTATCTTACGAAATGGAACCATTTCTATTAATAAATGGAACTGATTACAAAGATACACCTCACAATAATACATTATCTCTCCAGAATTTTACTATTGCATCATGGATTAAAACTAATCAATTTATATTATCAGAACCTGCTCATGTCATAAATAAAGGAGGATTCAATACTGATGAAGAAGGTGCAAATATGAATTATGGTATTTGGTTCTCAACTAATGGAACGATTCAAGGAGGGTTTGAAACAGAATCTGGTGAAGATTTTGAAGTTAATTCTAAGAAACCATATAATGATGACAAATGGCATTTCGTTTTGTTATCGTATAATGGAACTTTATTAAGACTAGATATCGATGGAAATGAAATATCTTATAAACAAACTGAAGGAGCAATACCTGATTCTACTGGTGATCAGCCTTTAAGAATTGGAGCAAATTCCTTAGAAGAAGATAAATTTTTTACTGGTTATGTTGATGAAGTTAGAATTTGGGATAGCGGATTAACAAATAACGAGATAAAAGATATCTATGAAGAAAATACAAACAGAATATATGTTAAAGATGATCTAGTACTATATTATGATTTTGGAATCAACAAAAATGAATCATTATCAAAAGAAACTAATGAAAATCCTAAGCAGATTTTAAAATTACAACACCAAAAAAATTTAAATTTATCAAATAATACTAATTTCACAAAAAATTCTTTATTAGATAGCAATACAATTAATAAAGAAAATACAAGCAAGATACTATCTACTATAGCAAATAACAAAACAACAAATCATACTGCAATAAATTCTTCAATAGAAAAATCCACCAATAATAATAATAATAATAATTTTGTATTTGTTGTAACTGGAGATTGGGATTGCAACAAAAACACAGAGAATACAGTTAACAATATCAAAAGTAAAAGTCCGGATCTAGTTGTATCTACAGGAGATATGTCATATGATGATAGTGGTGATTGTTTTTATAATGTTGTAAACCCTATAATCTCTAAATTAAAGATTTCACTAGGAAACCATGACACACCGGAAGATGGTAGTGCATCTTTACAAAATGAATATGAATCCTATTTTAAATTAAAAAAACCCTTTTACTCATTTGATTACAAAAACACACATTTTATAATGATGGATTCTACTCATGAAACAACTATCACATCATCTGATCAACAATATCAATTTGTTAAACAAGATTTGGAAAAAACATCAAAGAATCCGAATATTAATTGGATTATTGTAACTTTACATGAACCATTCTATACTAATCCAGGAAAACATCCTGCAGATCAAGGACTTGCAAAGGTATATCATCCACTATTTGACACATACGGCGTTGATCTAGTATTAGCAGGACATAATCATTGGTATGAAAGAACTCTTCCTTTAAAATTTAATGATAATGCTCCTTCTTCCCCTATTGTAGAACCTGAAGATGAAACTGAGAATGAGGGAAGAATATCTGATAATGATCAAATCGTTAATTTTGAAACTCTTGCTGACACTGCTACCATCAATAAATTTGATGATTCAGACAATCCAACATTTATAACAATAGGCACAGCAGGAAGAAAACAACATGATCAAAGTGGACATTTACCTTACATTACAAGTGTATGGGACAATGGATTTGGTTTTCTAAAAATTGATGTAACTAAAAAAACATTGTTTGGTGAATTCTATGCTAATGAAGTTGCTGATAATACAGGAAAAAAGATAATAGAACCAAATTATCTCATCAGAGATAAATTTACAATCTCAAAACAGTAGAATAAGTAAAAATCTATTTTTATTTCACTATTTCAACTTCTTCTTCAGATATACCACAAAGACTCACATTCCTATTCGCTCAAGATAACTATTATTTCTAATAAATTAAATTACAAAAAATTAGTTATAGGCTCCAAATGTAATTATAATTGTTTTTACTATTACCATTATTCAATTATTGTATAAAATTAATAATATAATATCTCTCTTATTGCCAATTGTTATAGTTTTACCAGAATGTGGAAATCCTGAAGACTAATAAAGTCAATTCATAGTTAATGGTTTCAACAATAATGGTAATATAATGGAAAAGATTATTGATTCTGAAGGAATAAAGGATTAGTACGGTTACTTTGAATTAATGAAACTAGAGGTTTTAATGACTATGCAATTGCAGAGGAATTGGAATCTATACTTTCAGATTCTTAATGATAAAAAGAATGATTTTGTCAAGGTTCTATTTGATAAAAAGTTGTTTAGGTTGGATTATAAAGCATAAAGCATCTTCTGAAGAATAAAACTTCTAATATGGTTGTTGATTAATTTTATACAATAATTTAATTAAACTTAATAGTAATTTATCCCTTATCAAATTTCTATTCCAAAGGTAAAAATTTTATCTAAATAATATTGTATATTAAAATTGAGAGAAATGAGTAAAAATATATTTATTTTGATTTTGCTTTTAATTATTGTGTTTAAAGCATTAGCATTTTCATATCTATTTTCACTATTTTTCAAATAATAGATGAAGAAAATTTACCGAATATAATAACATAATAATTATTAAAAATTATTAAATAATATAATCAAGTAATACGATCAAATATGTCTAAAGACAATAAAAACACTAAAGGTAAGAAAAAAAGCGATACAAGCAAAAGAGGATTAGCCTCTGCAAATAAAGAGACAAAAGAAAAAGTAGCACGTAAGGGTGGAAAAGCATCAAGTAGTGGAAAAAATAAAAAATAGATAGATAGATAGAAGAATTTATCTTCTATTGAATTTTTTTGATTACTAGTAAAATTTTTTACTATTTTAGTATTCTACAATTGTAGTAGTTGAAGTAACATAGACTATACAGAAGAGTTATGACACGAGTGCAATAGGAATTCAATTAAACTATAATCATTGTATCTGAGTTTAATATAGGTCAAAACTACTAATTGGTAGCGAATTTATTATACATCTCTTCATAGTATCTTTCTATAGTTACTTACAACAATAACTAATATAGAATTAATATTTACATTAAGTAAATGTGTGTGTACATTTTCTGCAGTTACTAAATAATATTGTCTTTAATCATATCGATTAATGATAAAAGCCATATTCTTAGAATTTATTCTTTCTTCAGAAGATTAAAAAATAGAGGAAGAATTAGAATTTAAGATTTGGGCTAGAGCAGAAGAATGAAGCAAAATATTAATGGTGAAAGATGATTCATATAAATAGAACGTTAGAAATGCAATACCAAATAATTGAACGATTCTCACGGATGGTTGTGATAAAATATATTAAAAACGAAGCCGTGTTAAACAATACTATGATGCTTCAAGTATTGTATAATTAAACCCAAGCTTGATTGACACAATTCTTATCAATATGAATTGCTTCACATCCTGATCTTTTTTTATTGAATGAATAAATGTATTTGATTAACAAAAAAGAACGATAACTTTAAACAAATTTTCAAGCTTTGATTAGAGGCTTCGAGTTTTAGACATAACAAAGCTTATATAGTAATAATTAATCACTAAAAACAAATTTCTTGAAAATAAAAATTAAACCGAAAGATCTGATATAGTTAATGTTTTTAATTAAAAAGAGATTTAATACATAATTAATTTGTATTTTATTGATAAATGGTAAGAAAAGAAGGAATAATAATTGATGAGGGCGACTTCTTCTCTAGAAAGAGAAAAGAGATTGGTATTATTTCAGTAGTCGCAATAATTATTTCTTCATTTAGTTTATTTTTTTATCAACAAAATATAACAGAACAAAATATTAAAGATAGTATATTTAACCAATACAAAAACCGTCAGATAGAATCTACACAAATTATTTCCGAACGTATTGAATCTGATCTGAAGTTGATTATGTCACTCCTTCAGGGAATCGCAGATTCTGTTCCTCTACAACAAGGTGAACTATATGGAGATAGAATTCAAAAGCTTATGAACGAAAAATTTGATCAAATTAATGATATTACCAAAGTTGATGGGCTGTTTATTGCTGATGAAGATAATATAATAACATATAATATAGTATCTGAAGGGAAAAGAAGTTTTGTTAATATAGATATTTCATTTAGAGATTATATACAAGAGACAAGAGATACTCTAAAACCAGTTTTTTCAGATGGATTTAAGGGAATTGATAATATATTTAGTATTGCATTAACTGTTCCAATAGTAAATAGTGATAGTGGAAAATATATAGGAACAATCGGGATACAAATACCTACTGAGCCATTTTTTGCACATTCTGGAAATATTAACAATGTTAATTCACAGTTTTTAGTGGCGTATGATAGTAAACAAAATTATCTTGCTACTCCTAGGACGCAATTCATTGGAAAGAATTTTTTTGATACTGATGTCCAAAAATTTTTTAATGTGACAAATATTCAGAATAATTATTATCGTAAAATCTTTTCTGGTGAATTATTAGGAGGATCCGCAGTATATGATTTTGGAAGTGGTGAGAGACTAAATACGGGATATCCGATTTTGTTGCAAGAAAAACCTACATATTTTATATTCGTCATAACACCTACTACACAAATATATTCCCATATCCATGATATTCTTCATACGGAAAGAGTAAAAGGTTTTTCATTGATTTTTGGTCTTTCATTTGCAGTTCTGATTTTAATTCTATTTCTTATAAAGTGGAACAATACCTTAAATATTGAAGTAAAAAAAAGAACAAAAGAATTACAAGAATCAAATAGACAACTTTCATTATCAAATCAGGAAATTGCACACGCCAATGAAGAATTAAAAGTTCATGATAAAATGCAAAAGGAATTCATTAATATAGCAAGCCATGAGATAAAGACACCCCTTCAAGCTATTCTTTCAGCTTCTCAACTATTACAAATGTATCCAGAAAGACAAAAGAAATTCGCATCAGCGATACAAAGAAATGCGATTAGGCTCCAAAGACTTTCTAATGATATATTAGACGTTGCTAAAATTGAAAGCCGATCATTAAAATTAAAAAAGGAATTATTAGATCTAAATGAAGTAATATCGAATATTATAGAGGATTATAAGACTATTATTGTAAAAGATAATCAAAATGTCAAATTATTCTTTAAACCCTCCCATTATGCTTTATTCGTCGAAGCAGATAAAGAAAGAATTGCTGGAGTAATTTCTAACCTTCTGAGTAACGCTATTAAATTTACCAAAAAAGGCGAAATATTTGTTTCTACTGAGAAAGAAGATAATAGTAATAGCCCCTATGCATTAGTGACTGTAAAGGACACTGGTGAGGGAATAGATCCAGACATATTACCTAAAATATTTTCAAAATTTATTACAAAATCTTTTGAAGGATTAGGTTTAGGGATGTATATCGCTAAAAATATTGTGGAAGCTCATAAAGGAAAGATATGGACTGAGAATAATAGTAATAATAATAAGAATAAAAATGGTAATCGTGGAGCTATATTTTATTTTACTTTACCACTAAGCAAAGTGGTAGAAACATCAAATAACAATATAGATAAATAAAAAAAGAAATTATTAAATGTTTATATAACATAAGCGGAAATATGGAAATCTGCTTATATTCTATATACTATTGGTTTAGCAAAATACTACATCACATATTTCAAACACAACAAATAGGGTCAATGACAATTTCAATGCATATCAAAAAACAAATAATGAAATTATTGAGAAAGGTATTGATACTACTAACAAATATGAACAAGAAACCATTAACACAATTCAATCAATCTCAAACAACTCTATGGAATTACAAAAAAATTCTTAATACTTATTAATCAGCATTCTCAAGATTTTAAATGATACATCTAAATCATATTGGAATAATTATATGTATCCAGAAAGATACGCTGATGTATATAATAAAATTAGCCAAAACATTACAGATAATACAATCAATGCTAATAGAAGAATAAATGATTTAGTATTAGGATCAACAGAAACTTTTAACAACTATGAATCAGTTCAAAAGTACTTTAACTTTGTAAATAAGATAGAAAATCTTATTACAATCACTAATTTTTTATTATTTGTTAATAACCTTGTTTCCTATTGTTAATTCCTAAACAATTATAATAATAATAATAATAATAATAATAATAATAATTCATATACTTATATATTCATTTCAAAAAAATAATGAACATTAGATTATTTCTTATAAATTATATGATATAAAATAAATAAAAATATAATCTCAAATCGTTTTGATAATATCATATATTTATGAAATGTTTATCTTTGAAGCAACCATATGCAGATTTGCTAGCTTTTGGTGAAAAGACAATCGAGTTAAGAAAATGGAATACTAGATTTAGAGGAGAATTCCTAATTCATGCTTCAAAAAATATTGATATACAAGCTTGTGAGAGGTTAGATATTGATATTGACAAGCTCACGATAGGCGCTATCATTGGTTCTGCATTTTTATATGATTTTAAAGAATATAGCAATCAAGAAGAGTTTAACAAAGATAAACAAAAGCACTTTTCTATTGTTACTAAATATTTTGATGGCTACAAATACGGTTTCTTAATTAGAAATGCTCGATTGTTTAAAAAATCAATTCCTTATCGAGGCAAATTAAGGTTCTTTGAAGTAGATAAGTCAATAAAGTTTTAATTGTGAAGACTGTTATTTATGAATTAATCTTTCATTTCTATTTAGCCAATTGATATTTTTTCCATTATCATGTATTAAGATAAGGGTTTCATTTTTGTGTTCTCTTCTTTTTTATTTCTCTTATTGAAGTCTATATATCTTTTTTTTATTAGTTATGTTTTGATTTTGGGAATTGATAACATTCTCTGATACTATATATTTAATAATTAATATCTTAATTGTCACATCATATCAACTACTATTGCTATCTTTATTTTTACCAGATTTGTCTCTTTATCACGTTTATTGCTTCTTCATATACCTTTTTTGCTTTTTGTAGATCGCCATTAAAACATTCATTAGATATTTTTTTAATAATTTCATCGTAGGAAATGTTTTTTTGACTAGTCTTAAATTCTTGTTTTTCATCATTTGAAAACATATTTGTTAAACTTGATGGGAGCATTGATAAAAGACCTGTTGCTACTACTGGTTCTGAATTTTGAAGAAAAAATTTTGATGTTATGGAAATTCCTTGTCTTGCCATATCTGGTGAGATTTCCAATCTTTGGGCAAAATGTTCAATAATATCTTCCATAACGAAAAAATGACAATTAAGTATATAATCAATTGGTAATATTTTTATTCATAATAATGCTGAATTTTTTTCGCTGCCATTAGTTTTCTTGTATTGAAATAAACATACATTTCCCTAAGATATTCAAAAAACATGTTAACGATCATATTATCTAAAGACCCAAAATAACAACTATAGCCATACAACTTTTACAATTTTATTTATTAGTTATAAGAAATTATTTCATTTCAGAGAAATAAGGAATGAATCTCTCATCTATTTTCCATTACTGTTTCTCTAGACATTAACATTAGAACTTTATCAGCAATATTTTCAGGACTCATAGGTTTAAGACCAAATTCATCAGCACCATATCCCAATATCCTTGTTTTATCAGAATCCTCATCAGCAATAACAAGAACCTTTGTATTACTATTGATTTTCTTGATATTAATTATTAATGTTAAACTTCTATCGGAGGCTATATTGCCACCAATTATTACCACATCAACTTTTCCTTTCAGTTCATTTATTTTTTCTAGGCATTCTTTACCATCGATAAACTTGTGAGACTCACATCCCTTTAGCCATAACAAGCCATTTAGCAACAAGTTAGCATCCTCATTTTCTTGAACGATAAAAACTCGAGGTTTAGCAATAGTCATAAGATAGATAGTATTTATACTACTACTATAAAAATAAACGATGAGAATAAAGCAACATTTATAGTAGAATAATCATCAAACTAGATCATTTTGTCTCTGTAGTATTTGACTTTTTGAAATTAATAAAAGCAATTTATCAGTTATGTCTATAGGACTTAAAGGAAGTAAAGCAACTCCATCCGCACCATATTCATATATTTTAGTTTTATCTAATTCTTCTTCTGCAATAACAAAAATTTTAGTACTCGGATTTATTCTTTTTATATTAACTATTAGCATCAAGTCATTATCCAATGCTATTTCTTGATTTAGTATTATGGCATCAACATTTCCATCCATCTCTCTAAATCTTTTCAAACATTCTTTCCCATTTGTAAACTTGAAAGGTTCAAATCCTTTTAACCAAAAGGTGCCAGCCAAGACAGATGTAACATCGTCATTATTATTATAAACTATGAATACATTATGCTTTTGAAATGACAACAAATCAATTTATTACATAAACTATTAAACGATTATACCTAGAGCAATATTATTAGTTGTAAAGTGAATGAAGAAAAGAAACCAAAAAAAGAAAAAGAAGGAGATATAGTAAAAGACGATATTATTCGACTATGCTAAAATAATTTTATATATTTTACAATTAAATTAATTTTTATGATGATTTCTTGTTGGTAAAGTAAACACAAATACTGTTCCTTTACCATCTGAAATCTTTTCAGTCCATATCTTTCCACCATGAGCTTCAATAATATTTTTGGAAATGTACAAACCAAGACCTGTTCCTTTATCAGATTTTGTTGCAAATTTTTTGAATAGTCGTGGCAATATTTCTGAGTCTATACCTTTACCTGTATCTTGTATTCTAATTGTTATATTATTATATTTGTCATTACTATTATTTTCATCATTTTCTATTATTGATAAAGTTATTTCTCCTTTCTCTGTAAATTTAGAAGCATTATCCAATAGATTAAAAATTACTTGTTGAATTCTATTTTTATCTGCGTAAACAAATAATGGTGTTTGATGATGATTATTATTAGAAGGATTAAAATTTATTTTTACATCTTTGTTGTTAATAGATAAAGGTCTACGAATAAAATCTCTTACTGTTTCATTTATTATTTCATTTAATTCAATTTTTTCTATCTCCAGCTTTAATGAATTACTTTCTATTCTAGATACCTCTAATATATCTTGGGTAAGCTTGTATAATCTTTCAGAATTTCGTTTTATGGGATTTATATATTCATCTTTTTTGTCAGGAAATATGTCTATCATTTCACAATATCCTAGAATAGTTTGTGTAGGGGTTCGAAGTTCATGAGCAGCTATATTGATAAATTCTGTCTTTAAAATATCTGCTTGCTTAAGTTGTTCAAATAGTTCAGTTTGTCTCCAGAGTGTTTCAAATATGGAAAGATAAGATAAGACAGTAGGTTTACTATTGGAATAAGTTGATATTCCTATTTCTGCTGCTGCTGCTGCTGCTGCTTTTGATATTGTAGGTATAATAGTAGAATCTTTTTCTTCTTCTTTTTCTGCTGTAGAATAGTTCTTATCTTTTAATTCCATTACTAAAGAATGTTTTTTGTCCACGACTAAAGTCTTAATTTTAATTCCAGATTTAGGTTCAATATAATTAATATCAATGTTATTATTACTATCTTTCAAACTTTGTAATGATTCTTCTATTGACGAATCTTTGGGAGTGAGTAATTTAATCTTTATATCATCATTTTTTGCTGCTAGTTTAGCTAAATAATCTATTACCCCTTCACTTTTTTGCATTTTATATGCCTTAACAGTAGAATATATTATCTGTATTTCTTTAGTTGCCATCTTTAGTAGATTCCACTCTAATTCTTGGGCTTTAGCTGAATTTCGAATTACCTCTGTAACTTCTGGTATAATTCCTTCTTCAATTTCCTTTATCTTTTCATCAAAAGAGATTGTCTTGTTCCAAAGAGTATCAAAAATATACTGTTGTTGTTCTCCAATTTCTTTTACATTGCTATAAATAAGTTGCTTTAAGGGTTTTGCTTCTTGTAAATTAGCAGTAGCTACATATTCTTTCCCATCATCACTAATCTCAAAATTACCTTTAACATCATCTAAATGTCGTATTTCTGCACCAAAATACTTTATCATTTCCTTACAATAAGAAATATTTGCTTCAGTAACCTCAGTAACATATCTAAATTTTACTCCTCTATTTTTTGCTTTAATCCTTGCTTCTTTGATTGACTCAACATCAATCATTACTGATGGTCCATTTAAATCTAGACAAGCATCAATTCTATACTTTGTTTTGTAGACAAAATTTAAAATTGCATTATTTGAATCTTCAATATCATGAAAGATTTCAGTCTTTTCCTTTTTTGTTTTATTGTTTCCTTCGCCTCTTCCTTCGTAGAAGGCTTGCTTATTATTATTATTATTATTTATATCATTTTTTTCTTGCTTATCGTTATTATTACCTTTTTCACTAGGAATAATTATTCGTACACTTTCCTACTATTATCATAGTATACATTCCATTGTCTCCTTCTCGCTCTATAGATATATATCAATATAATACTTAAACGTAAGTATCAGTATAAAATATGATAGATGATATTAAAGAAATTTTATCAGAGGACTCAAGTATAATCTATGGATTGAGAACAGATGCAGCTGCTAACAGTGCATTATTATGTTACCTAATATATCTTCATCTTTAAAAAGGTTTAGGAAAATTGCCTCACATAGTCTTAACTAATGTTTCAGATTTCGAGAGTGTTTTTAATAATTTCAAAAAGGACATATTGATTATTAAGAATGAGAAAAATCAAACAAATACCATAATCAGATTTGAGGAGATTTTTTTAAATAAATTGAAGAATATTATATTAATTAAAACTATAGTCATAGAAAATACTAATCAATCTCAAGCATATTATATTATGGCAATGAAAAAGAACAACCAAATAACTATAAGACTTGATCCCTTAACTGATCCAAAAAATAAAACTGATGCGGTAAAAACCTCATTGACATATATTGCCAAACAATATAAAAAAATTGATCCAGCTATCTCCATAGGTAAAACAAATTTAGAGCAATATCTACTATAGTATAAAATGAAGATAGGATTTTAGCTATTGAAGAAAATACGAATTTGTAATACTTTTTTTCTATAGTAGTGCTATAATATAAATTACACTAAAAAAGCCTTGAATAGGGTAACAATATATGTAAAGAAAATGATGAAATTCAATTATCATCAAGTATAGGTCACACAATCCAAATCAGACAAATGAATATTAGAAACTTTGAATATCATTCATTTTCATAAAGTAATAGATCGTTAGTTAGATTTCTATGAATGTATAATTCTCGAGATAACATGTAAAAAATGTGCTTAATGAAAGAAATTTAATAAGGACTATAATGATTATTTCAATTCAATTAGACATCTCTCAATGATATCTTAATGATCACTAACGTAATATTTGGCACTAGATATTATAATGATGTATCTATTATAAACAGATGGTGGCTATGTTTATATTATTAGGATGGTATATATTAGAATAAAAAAAATAAAAAATATTGGTTATGCTTATCTTGTTGAAAGTAAATGGAACAAAGAAAAACAAACTTCTCAACAAATTATAAAACAGTATTTAGGCCCAGTATCTCAAATAAATATTAATAAAATTCCCAAAGAATATCGAAGCAAATCAAGTATTTTAAAATTTTTATCTTTTCATAATCTTGGTTTTTCACAATCTATGAAATACAATGAATATTTACAGGAAATGTTATATAATCAATTGAAAAATTATGAAATAAATGATTTGCTCAAATTATACAATGAATATACAAAAACAAATTATTTATTAATAGACTTTTATGAAAAAATACTGATACCTGTATTATATAAGATAGGGGAACAATGGGAAAATGGAGAAATAGATGTTGCAACAGAACATGTATGTAGTAATGCAGTAAATACTTTAATTGATTTAATTAATCAAAACAATACAAAAAAAATTTCTAAAAGTTATAGAGATACTAAATCAATAGTATTATGTACTCCAGAAGGAGAGCTTCATAGTATAGGTTGTAAAATAATTGAATCTTTATTGCTTGAGAAAGGATATGAGGTTTATAATATTACTTCAGCTCTTCCAACCAATTCTATTGAATCTTATTTGGATAATACCAATCCAGGTATAGTTCTCATATCTGTCACTTTAGAAGAAAATATCAATTCTGCTATTAGATTAGTACAAGAAATTCGTAGATCTTTGCAGATACCGGTAATTGTAGGGGGTAATGCAATAAAATCTGCATCAAAATCTCAAATTCAGTTATTAGAA
>DATDKD010000127.1:0-6890 GCA_036520175.1 Nitrososphaeraceae archaeon | reverse complement strand
AATTATAAATTGATTGATATACAATAACAATAGTTTGTTAATTAAATTCTAAACATAAATTTACACGCATTGATAAATACAAAATTATTATAATAATATTACCTAATAGTAGTTTAAAAACTACGAAGCGCAAATAGTCTTGTTGGCATTGTCGTTATTGTCATAGTCTGGACAATCTCCCTATAAGCCCAATTATACTACTACTTCAGGCTATGACAATTAATTTCTAATTAAACAAAATTATCTCTAATCATTAAATAGAATATTAGCAGTGTTATTACACCAGTCATAAAGCGTTAACAATTCCAATGCCTTCTATTGTTATTGATAATATTCCTCAATAATAATAGTTGGTTATTGTTTTAACTTTTAAATAAAAATAATTAAATTAATTATTATTATATACTACTCTAGAGATATAAATTTCTTATTTTACTAACCCATATGGAATACTCATGGTTTCCACCGATCCCGAATGAAATTAGTCTTTTATTCTACAATTATCATACTTATATTTAAAATTATTTCTAATAATAAAAGCTAAATACTACATTAGTGAACCCATTTATAATGAGAGCTCTAATCCCTTCGAGCCCGTTTTGATACTTCAAGTTATACTCAGGACTATATATATGGGGGCTATGGAAGAAGAAAATTTGACAGAAATAATATCCAATAACTAAAAATTGCCACTATGGTTTAAAATTGGTCCGTAAGATTGATTAAATTTGTTAAATATAATTATAGCGATCGATTTTTAAAATTGCTAAAAATATAAAAGTATTAATTTTCTTTACAATTATGATAATTTATTAAAGCATATTTCAATTATAGAAAAGATAACGAATGTTATAGGAAATTGAAGAATGTCTCTTAAGATCTTTTAAAATTTTGATTATTTTTAAATAAAGAGTACCATTGCTCAAAAACATTTGCATTAAATTTCACAATAGTATCCAAAGTTTTAGTAAAATTTTTTATACCATCACCTGCCACTTCTAAGACATTTGAAATAAATTTATTATTGATATTGTTAAATTCTATAAAATTATTAGTAATTTCATTTGATTGTCTGCCGAGTTGTTTTGTAAAAGTAGTACTTGAATTATTATCAAATGTCTCATATACTTGTTTTTGAAAACCAAGGGTAGAATTAATAATGTTTTTTGTAGCTTCAATGTATCTCATTTGAAGATTTGAAATTGCTTGAATATAAGTTGGCTGAGTTTTTGCTATCTCGTTTACTATCTTTGTGGTATCTTCTTTTATTGTATTATAAAAATTGTATCCGTTATTCTGTTGGGCTGAATCGGTAGAGTATTTGCGATTTTCATCTCTATCAGTTGAATTTGTCATTTTGTCAATGATAATTGAAGGTACCAAACTATTTATAATTTTGGTCATGTCTATTGTAACTTTAAAGTTATAATGTTAGTTTAATATAAACACTAAAAATAGTTGTCAGTATAAAATCCCCTAAAAATGGCAGTTTAAAGAATATATATCTTATACTGTTACTATTTGTATGACGTATGATTACGATGCTGGAACGTTAAGATGCCAAATTTGCGCTATGGAATTTCCGTCTAGAGCCGAAGCAGAAACTCATTATAAGGAAGTCCATTCTAAGGAATATACTTCAGTGGGTGAATAAAATAAGCAAATTTAAAACTCTAAATTTAGTAAAGTTATAATTCTATCAATTGAAATTAAACACAAAAAGATATATAATTTTTCATACATACAATGGTATATGATTGATAGCGTATCTTTTCACGAAAATTCTAATATTCCATTTGAAGAAGTATTAAAAAAATATCAGGAATTTTGGAAAAAATTCTACAATATCCCAAAGTTTAGTCCATTTTCTTTAACGGAAGAAACATCAAGTCTTGTGAAGAATTTACAAGATCTTTTACTAATTACCTCAAAAATACACTACTTTAATTTAAATTATGTAACTCAAATTAATAAAACATATACAGAGGCGTTAGATAAAATACCTCCAAATAAATCTGAATATTCAATTCAGTCTGAGCAAGATTTAAAGAAGTACAGAAGTTTCCTTCTTGGAACTCTCGAAGAATCGTTTACTAACTTGTTCCAATCTAGAGAATTCGGAGTGCTTGTTTCAGACTTAATGGGTGCTTATTCTGAATATAATAAATTATTGAGAAATATATCCAATAGCTACCTGTTACCTTTAAATCTTTCTTCTAAAGATGATGTAGATAACATTCTCAAAGATATGCAAGAATTGAAACGTGAAGTTCGAGATTTAAGAAAAAGTATAGATATTATAATGAGTGAAGAGAATCAAGTTGCAAAATAACACCACTACCAATCCTCCCAGCAAAGAAAAATATCCAAATGTATCTATTTCTATAGAAAAATACAATCAAGATCTATCAGAAAAGATAGATAAACTTACACAACTCTATCAAAATCCTAAGGATATTGATGTGGGTAGTACTGAGCATCAAATAATAAAAGAAACAAACATCTATCGGTTATTGCATTACAAGCCCATTTTTAAAAAACCTATTAAAACCCCTATCTTAGTTGTTTATGCCTTAATTAATAGATCTTATATATTAGACTTACAGCGTGATAAAAGTTGGATCAAGAATCTTTTATTTCAAGGATTTGATGTTTATCTTATTGACTGGAAACCGCCTACTTTAAATGACAAATATGTTAACTTTGACGATTATGTAAATAATTTCATTGATGATTGCGTTAACCTAATTATAAATCAAGGTTCTGTAGATAAGATAACCCTGCATGGATATTGCATGGGAGCGACAATGTCGGTAATGTACACAACTTTGCATCAACGTAAAATTAAGAATTTAGTAACTTTAGCACCTGTAATTGATACGAGCAAAGATCTCACAGTTATAGGAAACTTCGGCAGAACGATGAATGTTGATAGAATTATTGATTCCGTAGGAAATATGCCTCCACAATTACTTCGAACATGCTTTTCGGCTCTTAAACCATTTAAACAAGGTATGAACAAATACTTCACCCTAGTAGAACATATAGATGATGAAAAATTCGTTCAAAACTTCTTAAGAATAGAAAAATGGTTGTATGATGTACCTCCTATAACGGGAGAAGTATTTAAACAATGGATCAAAGATATATACCAAAATAATCTTTTAGCAAAAAATAAATTGAAATTAGGATCTAAAGTTATAGATTTATCAAAAATTTATATCCCTTTGTTAAACATAGTTGCTGATGAAGACCATCTTGTTTCTCCTGAAGGTAGCGCCGCATTAAACAATCTCGTATCGAGTAGTGACAATAGATTAATGAGATTTCCAACTGGTCATGTTGGGTTAATTGCTAGTAGCTATTCTCAATTAAATGTACTTCCCAGAATGGGAAAGTGGTTGTTCTCTAGATCAGATAAATAGTAAAGGTAAATTCAGTATACTCACTGAGATTGAGGATCTTTTAATGAAATGGTATATTAATAATTTGAGATCAAGATGATAAAAAAATTACCAGTTTTGTATTAATTACCTATGATTAGGTTTTATATTAACAAACTTTTTTTATTTGCTGATAACGTAATTAAACTATGATACCGTATGAATTCATTTATTCATTTACAAATACTATATTACATCTTGATGCATCAATTCGTTGGGTTGGTTTAACTAATCGAGAAGGATTAATTCTTAATGAAAAATATCGTGAGAATCTGCACCCTCTTCTTACGGAAGAAGAGAATGAAGAATATGCTTCTAATGCAATTTCAAGACAAAGAACAAGGTCAAAATTTGAACAAAAGATAGGGAAATTAATATATGCTTTTGGAAAATATGAAAAAGTAAATAGAGCTACCATTCCTATAAATGGTAATTACTTTTTGCTGTTAAGTCTAGATTCAGAAGAACTGAACTTTGACAATATTATTATGGATAGAGTTCTACCTTTAATTAATGAAATGAAGGAACAATTTGTTTCGATATAAAGAAGAATATTAACAGTTATTATGCAGTAAGGAGTATTAAAATTAAATTTTTTAAATATCAAAAATATCTGTACTGATTAGCATATATCTTGGTAGTATTGATAATGTTTGATTAATATAATTTCCTTATATAATTTAATAGATTATATATGAAATATTATATTTATTGGAACGGAAAATGATAAATGTTAATTGTCCATTTTAAAAGAACCATAAAGAGAGAGAATTCATTATACTATTAAAGTGATAGAAATTTTTTTGAATTTAATATGTATGTTTTTTACATTATTCTTAATTTCCTCATTTTTATTAATGGGTGTTATTATTATTGAAGAAAAGGAAAAAAGGATATTTTATAAGCAATAACTAATTATATTGATAATGGTTTATCGTTTTCAGTATTTATATTGTCAAGGCAAAAAATTATGATTATTGATGACGAAATTGATATCACTAATGTATTTAAAGAAATTCTAACTAATGTTGGATATGATGTAGAATGTTTTAATGATCCTTTAAAGGCATTAGCCGAGTGTAACAAAAATCATAAAAAATATACCTTGATCATTTCAGATGTAAGAATGCCTAACATGAGTGGGATCGAATTGGTAAAAAATATATCTGAAATCGATGATAGCATAAAAGTAATTTTAATGACTGCTTTTGATGTCACAGGAGAAGAATTAAAAGAGGTTAAAATTGAAAAATTTCTAAATAAACCTATATATTTAAAGAAATTAGTTGATATCGTTAAAATGTCCTTGTCAGACTAAGAAATGTTATTGCAATTTTTTATCTAGTATAATACTTAATTAGATTTTAATTCTGATTCTAACATTTTATTTTTTAAATATGAATCTATATTCCTTATAACGTTAGGATTATCTTCTAGATATTTCTCCATTCTTTTATCACTATATTTTATATCTGAATAATTTATTATTCCATTGTTCGAATTATATCTATATTTAATCGTTATAAATCCAGACAAAATCTCCCCTTCACCGGGAAACTTAATAGCAATTAAATCATAAAGGTTAATTGTATTAGAATTTTGTTTGGTTATTTTTTTATACTTTTTAGTATCAGACACGATCTTTGGCAGTGGTGTAGTATATTCATCATAGCTTAAATACCTCTCATTATCTTTAAAACAAGTTTCAATAAAGGGCATATTCAATACTGTATATAAGCTAAATAAACTATTTAACAGCTAATGGAAATTATACTTACACTATGCATGAATGAAAATCTTTGAATATTTTCAACCTACCTATATCTCCCTACTGTTATTCAAAATACTTTATTAAGTATGCTAAATAATATAAATATACTCCGAATCCTTATTACCCTAAATTTAAATTTATAAATAGGAGTGATGAATAACTGATAATTAGTTATTTAGGAATAATTCTATGACTATATGCTTTTATACACTGTAATTATCCGTTAAAACTCTAATCTAATTTTTAGATTAATAACTTTTCCTCTGATTCGAGTTATAATAGAGTTGCTATATTTTATTTTCATTAAACATTATTGTAATTAATTTTTCCTCTACGGTATTACCATTAAAATTCAAACGTTTAAATTTTATATTGTCTAGATTCATTTATGGAATCAAAGAGAAAAAATATAATCGTCGAGGATTGGCAAGCGCTAGTAAACAAACCTGTCTATTCGAGTAACGGAAAAGATATTGGAATTGTTCGCTCAGTACAGCCTGAATCTTTAATCACTTCATTTGGTTCAATAACACAGGATCGCTATCTTATACCAAAGACTTCTGTTCAATCCTTTAAAAATGGAATTATATATATAAATGAAGAATCGGATTTTGTAGAACAGAACTTTAAATTTGAATAAGATGATTTCAGATGGAAAACAAAAAAATTACTAATTCTCCTTCTTCTACTAATGGTATAACTGCTGCAGAACGACTTAAATCATCGTACGAACATTTCACAGCAGAATGTTCAAAATTATTCCCTAAAGTTGATCAAAAATTATTATTAGATATGATTCACCTTCAAACTTCATATAAAGATTGGGAGGGTAGTGTTTTGCTAAAGATTGTATATTCTTCAAATTCTAAAGTGGACACAAATAAAAAGAAAGAGGAAATATATAAACGGTTTCAAAAGATGCCTGACGAGGTTATCGAAGGGCGGACATTGAGAGTTAAACTTATACGAATGTATATCCAGGAGTTAGAAAATTTAATAACTAGTGATAGAGATATTGAATTCGTTACTGGTTCAGCAACCTTAGCTCCAACAGATTCCTATTCCGACTCAGCATAAATAATGTTATAATTAACTTATTATGCTAATTATTTTGATTCCATCTATTACTCTTATTTATCTTCTCAGATATCATTTATGAGAAAAGATTATAAGAAAGCAATAGGATAGATATTAGTTTTAATATAATATTTTTAAGACAATAATATCTATCACATATTTTAGTTAAATGCGACTTTTTATATAATTAGAGATTTATTTTACTATATTGGATTGCTTATGTAGCGTAAAAATGAGATTTAGTATAGCTGATTGTATATGATGATATTCTCTCTCTCTTTTAGAATTAATTCAACTGCGTCTTCTTCCACCACTATGAGAGGCTTTACCACCTTCTCTTGCGACTCGTGTTCTTGTTTCATCATCCGTTGCTTGTAACCCTCTTTCATCATGAGGAGCCTTTCCACCTTCTCTCGCAACTCGTGTTCTTGTTTCATCACTGGCTGATGCTAATCCTCTATTAGTATTTTTTTGATTTTCTTTAGCCATCATCTTTAAATAATCTCTAATTTATTAAAAGGTTATAGATAAATTACTAAAATTGTTTCTTAAAGTAAATGTTATGAAGATTATAAAAATATCATAATTATTTGTCATTC
>DATDKD010000126.1:0-2267 GCA_036520175.1 Nitrososphaeraceae archaeon | reverse complement strand
TTCTTTATTTTCCAATTTTACTATGTACATCATCATACCTTTTTAGACCCACAATTTTTACAGTATTAAACGTACCTAGTCCCGCCTCTATGCATAGGCTTTCTATATCATGTGCATTTTCTGCTTCAAAAATTATCGTCCATTCGTGTTCAAGTACCGACATATAGAAGGCTTCAATTTTTTTTACTCCATATTGTGTTTTATTTTTTTCTAGTTTGTCTTTAATTTCAAGAAATACTTTTTTAGCCTCAACATTGTTCATAGGACAAGATTCAGGACTATGTATAGCAAAGGCACCAAAGAGATTTACCATAATATGTTTATAAAGAAATGGAGATATTAAGTTATACGATTTATAATTGAATATTCTTTAGTAAATTGCATCTTTCACAACCATATCAATCAATTCTATTATATCAATTATTATCATTCTTTAAAAAAATTTTAAATATGCTAATTACAATTTTTGTGGAGTAGTAACCAGCTTTCCAAACAATTGTGATTCCATCATTTTTATGTGACCCATTACCATATCTTCAAAAGGATAAACTGTATCTATTATTGCCTTTATTTTTCCTTTACTTGTCCATTTGATTATTTCTTCTAATCCACCACGTGTTCCTTGAGTAGCTCCCATAAGATTTAATCCTCTAAAGAAGAGATATCTCAAATCTATTTCCGAATCATAACCTGTTGTTGCTCCAGTTGATACTAAAGTGCCTCCCATATTCAAGAGACTAACTTCTTGTGGAAATACAGATTTTCCTATATGTTCAAAAATAATATCTACGCCTTCTCGATCCTTTGTTAAATTCCTAACCTTCTTGTACCAATCTGGCTCTCTATGGTTTACAACATAATCAGCACCTAATTCAAGACATTTATCCATTTTTTCTTTGTTGCCTGCTGTTGCAATAACATCACAATTGAATAACTTTGCAATCTGAATACCTGCTATTCCCATACCACTTCCTCCTCCCATAATCAAGACAGTTTGCCCAGGTTGAATATTAGCTCTAGTAACTAACATGTGCCATGCTGTCAATCCAACCATAGAAATAGCTGCTGCATCTTCAAATGAAACATTATCTGGGATTTTTATAACATTGACTTCGGGTAAATATGTATATTGAGCAAATCCTCCCCATAAAGGACCAGTTTGAAAACCCCATACCTGTCTTTTAAGACAATCATATTCTTTTCCAGAAGTACACTTTCCACATACTCTACAAGTTAGATTGGCATAGCCGACTATTCTATCTCCTTTTTTAATATCTAAAACATTTTCTCCAACATCTTCTACTGTTCCAGCAATGTCACTTCCAGAAATGTGAGGAAGAGGAATCTTAATTGGATCTCCCCATATTCCCCAGAGATCATTGTAATTATAAGATGCTGCTTCAACTTTTATAAGAACTTGGTTATGCTTGATTTTTGGAATTTCTATATCTTCTATTTTTACAACTTTTCTTGGATCCTTGTTGTGCTCCCGATATACAGCTGCCTTCATTTGCTATAAAAAATACAATATGAAATTTAAATATATTTTTGAAATTTGAATTTCAATACTTCAAAAACTATAGTTGTATTACATCTGTAGATAAACTAATTCTCGGATTGGGACTCGAACCTCGAAGCGTTATTTCGGGGTTTGTATAATTTAATAATTATCAAAAACATAAAATCATATATTATAATATTTCTAAATATACTAAACAAAAGATAAACCCATTTTGAAAATAATATTAAAGAACTTCACTTAGTATAGTTATTTTCCTTCTACAAAATTAATTACGAATTGGACTTAAAAGACATATGGAAATTCCAGATATTAGTAGCCCTAAAATCCTTTGTTTATATCTAACAATAAGCTGTTGTTTTGGGTTGTTTATACCAAAGGTATGATCAACCTTTAATATCATTTTATCTAAATTAAAAAATTATCAAATATACAAAATTTGTAGTACTATAAGCCCTCGCATTTGTTTATTCTTATTTCATCTATCAATACATAAGAAAATAGAATATCTTTTACCTAAACTCACTACTGAAGTCGAGTGCAGGAAGTGGGACTCGAACCTCGAAGCGGGAGTTCGGGGTTTATATTGTTAAAATATACTTGAAAATTAATGAATTTTTAGATTGTGATATTGTATTTCTTAATTATTGTTAGAGAATTGACATGGAGGAGATGGGATTTGAACCGATGTCTTGCATTCACGGGTTTAGACAATCTATTATATATTCTACATCTAAAGCCTTTCTAA
>DATDKD010000125.1:0-8511 GCA_036520175.1 Nitrososphaeraceae archaeon | reverse complement strand
TAGTTTTTTACAATTCTTAAATAAATTATTTCATATTCAAATCTCCGCCGGTGATATAATAAATTTAGAAAGTGCAAGTCATAGCAAATTTTATATGCTTTCTCTATCTGGAACGTGGGATGAAATTATAAAATTGCAATAGTGTAGAGATTTAGTTGCTATTAGTGACAAGAAGAGGATTGAAGCTTATATTTTCAGCTACTTGAGTGGTATATGCGATAAATGACATCAGCAAATTGTATAGTATTATTAATTGAGTGATCCAGTTATTAACTCAAGTATCTACTAATAAAAAATTGTTATGTATCTATGAGTTAGGTTCTAATATTATAATTATTTGAGACTGGATATTTTATAATATCCATTGAATGTTTAATTATTGCCCTTTATGCCTTGTGCAACCAATATGGAATAGCATCCAAGCCCACATTGCTCACAAATGGGTTTTAACCCTTTACTACTAGCACTTCCAATACAACATGGCTTTTTGACTCTTCCCATATGATCTAAGGAAAGAATCGCCCACGAAGGACATTGTACGGGTGTTGTTCCAATTCCACCCCAATTACCTTTCATCAAAGATATTTGATTTTCAGAATTTGCCACATAGTCTGGATAGGATTTCTTCAATGAAATTATATCATCTACTACGTTATTGCGTATTTTCCCAAAGGGAAGCCACAATGGATCATCCTTGATAAAAGGAGTATGAAATTGAAAGCCAATTTTATTTACTTTACCTTTCCATTCTTGTGCAAGAGCAATGGCTGTTGGATAATTTTGTGTATTAATGGTCATGGTAATCCATATGTCTTTCCATGCAGGTTTCCCATTACGTTTTGGCTGATTCTCAATATAATTAAATATATTCTTTCTTGTCTTCGAATAGGAACCTTTACCTCTAATACTATCATGTATTTCTTCAGTTCCATCTAGTGATACCCAGTAAAAATATAGACCTTCAAATCTTTTTAAAGGAAAAGTGCCATTAGTAACTACGCATACTCTTCGGGGCATTTCATCACAAAATATCTTTATTATATCTGGTCTAAGTAAAGGTTCACCTCCTACCAGTGTAACTACAAAGATATGTTGTTTCTTGAATTTCTCATTTATTATTTTTTTCCAATCTTCAATGCTGAGATCTTTTTCATCATTCTTTCTATTAAGCCACCAATAGCAATGGGAACAATGCAAATTACAAACATTATTGACGTCTACAGACCCATAAATAGTGGGCTTTGAATGAAACATCTTGATAGAAATAATATTTTTGAAGATGTTAAAATAAAAGGGCATCTCTCGTAAAATGTCTGTGATTCCTCGTCCGTAGATAAGGTCAACCATACATTTAATAAAAAATTCTACCTAAATAAACATGATGATAAGGATGGTCTTTTAATACTTAATTCTTCTTACGTTATAACTAAAAACTCCTTCTATTAGTATACTATATCAAACTTTAGAGGTCATATCTTGTAATATTAGTAAATATTCAAACATGTAGTGAAAGTGTATTGTTATATTTTAAATTAGATCTATCTATCTATCTATAGAGGTTACAAATTCATTATAGGAAGGTAAACTGTTATTTAATATATCCTATCTATTTATTCTACAATGGTGCTTAGAGGTAACAAATTCTAATACATGCTCTAACGTAAATACAATTGTATTTTCAATTAGAATTCGAAATTATCCAAAGTATTTTTTCATCAATAGAGTCAATAATTGTATCGAATTATTCTTCGGTAGTCAAAACAATGGTCATTCCATTGAATCATCTATATTCTATAAGTAATTTTTAGAAGGATCTTATTATATTCAATTATTATATCAATATAAAAGTAGAATTGATTATAATAAGATAATAGTTAGGAGTAAAGGCTTAGTATATGGATTCTTTAAACTATTTGTTTCTACTAGCATTATTGATTATTATAATTTGTATTTGCCGACCTAAATCCCGGACAAATACAAGTACTTCCATCGGAATTAACATAACTGCAACCTGAATGAGTGTCACTAAGCTCATTGCTTTCAAAAACGTGTTTATTGTATAAGAAATGAATTGAGTATATATGGGAACAATAAAAACATAGGTCATTTGGATTATTTTTATATGAAAGATCACTCATTTTGATTCATATGAGTTTAACGAATACAGTAAAAAAAGATTGTTATTCTCATTTCTAGATAAAAAGGGAAAGATAACAAAAATTTAACTATTGTTCAAGGAAAGATTTTACAATGATATTTTAAATATTACAATGATATTCTAAATATATTTTCAATTTTTATTTTTTTTATACTATAAATTTCTTTAACGTGTAAAATAGATAAATTACAAAGACTATTGAGTTTGGCAATTATCATGAAATTATAAATTCTTGAAAACAAGATCATGCAAAAACATACAAATTCATCTTCCAAAACTATCATAAATAACAATAGATAAATTAATAATAACATTGTTATCTAAATGGTAATAAATACTCTTAACGTGAGATTATACCTAATCTTAAAGTAGTAGGTTGTCCATTATATATGTGTAAAGATGAGAAAAATGGAATATATTCTCTTTTATTTTATAAATAATGAGGTAAGGATAAGATGAATTCGATAAAACCAGAGTCAGTACATAATGCAAAACCACTTAAAATATTGATGGTTTCAACTGAGTACCCTCCTATGAATGGGGGAGTTGGGCGTTATACATCTAATCTGACACGTGAATTAAATAAACTTGGCCTCAAAGTACAAGTTCTGTCCAACGAAAATGGACGTGGTGATTTTTTAGGGCTATCACCAAAAAATACCAAGAATTATTCAGTATTATTAAAAATAGTTAATGAAATAAAACCAGATATTGTACACATACAATTTGAACATGGGTTATATGGTCTCAAATTAGATAGACTAAATCCAAAAAAGACAAACACTAATATTGATTTATTTTATGATTTATGTAAAACACCAATAGTAACTACATTTCATACTGCATTTAATTTTAAACAATGGATGAATACTGTAGCTACTAAAAATAAAAATGATAAGTGGAAAGTAAAAAGCTATGCCGAGAAACTTCTTAAATACTGGACACATTTTTTAAACTTTAACTCTTTTAACAATTTAAACAAAGACAAAATAATCAAAAGTAAAAGAGGAATAGTTTTTTCACAATATATGAAAGACAAAATAGGCGGAGGCGATATAATTTATCATGGTTCTGAACCAATAATAACTTATGATGCTACTCTTAAAGGAAAAGCCCGAACCAAATTTTCTCTTTCACAGAAAAAAAGAATAATTTTGGCCTTAGGATTTAGAACTAATACTAAAGGATGGGACATCTTAGACAAAATGGTTATACCCTCGAATTGGACAATAGTAATGAATTCTTCCAAGAATTATTATAATACGGAAAATTACATTCCAAAGATATCTGCTATTCACGAAAATGAAATAATTGATTTACATAAGGGATTTTTAAATGATAGTGATCTTTCCCTTTTGTTTTATGCAGCAGACGCGGTAATATTACCATATAAAGTGAGCTCAGGGTCGGGTGTTATGTTTGATGGATTGGCACATGGATTACCATTCATAGCTGCTGATCTCGAATTCTTTAGGGAATTTTCTGCAATGGGATTAGGTATAACTGTAAAAAGAAATCCTATAGAATTTTCCAAGGCTCTGGTGACTCTAAACAATAACTATGAATATTATGCTAAGAATGTGATTCTATTTAAAGAAAAGCTAAAATGGTATAATATTGCACGCAGTCATATTAGTTTGTATAAACAAATCATTGAGGAGAGTAAGGTAGCACCAACAATAAGACAAAGAAATCCTCCCAATTTTCCTTGATAAAAACTGCTACTAGTACTATTCGTCATACACCACCACAACCATAACTATTATCTCGCCATTATAGGAAAAACACTTATTACAAAGTGCTGCTGTTAGTATGTAATTATTTTGTTTTTGTTGATATAAATAATTATAATAAATAATTTGATGTAGTTACAAAAACACCTTCTTGTGTATAATTACAATATTATACCATTTTAACTAATTGAAAATTCCATCATATGTTAATATATAATAAGACATATAAGAAATAACTAAATTAATATTTTGCCATTTTTTTCTTTTAAAAGATTATTATGGTTCAGTCATTAATATTCAGAGTACAACTAGGATTCTTTTACGAAATAATATTTGGATTAAAGTCTGATAAAAACAATTACTAAACTGAAACAATCGTTTAGTTTAATAGGATCGATAGAAATTATAATAGGTATAATTCTAAACTATTGATAAAAATATTTGATACAATTGTCTTAAAATTCATAAATACCTAAGGAAGCAAAAGCAATTAATCAAACATTTTATTAAAAAAAAAATTAGTTGTTATCGTCTCCTCCTCCGTCGTCGTCTTTGTCATCATCATCGTCTTGGTCTTGTGCATTCTTTTGCTGAGAAAGCATAGGATTTGCTAGTTGGGCTTTTAACATTTCTGTTTCTGCTTTCAATACATCGCTTTGAACTTTGGTAAGATCGTCTAATGCTTTAATATTATCTTTTTTAGATAAAGAATCTTTAATTTTTTGGATATCTTTACCAAATGATGGTTGTGTTTTTAGTAGTAACAGTTGATTTTCAACATCGGTAATTTGTGTTAATGCGTCTTCAGTGTTTCCGTTAGCTAATGCTTCTTTTGCAGTCATTAAGGTATCTTTTAATTCAGGAAGATCAGTTGTCATTAATGCTTGAGTATCTTTACTCATTGTCTGATTTTGTGCTGATGTTTGATTTTGTGCTGATGTTTGATTTTGTGTTGATGTTTGATTTTGTGCTGATGTTTGGTTTGTTGAATTGGTTTGAGCTTGTACGGTGTCCAATAATGATGGAACAGATAATATTCCAATTGCAAGTATTGCATAGACAAATATATTTTGAGATTTCATGCTAAATAACTTTGTACAATATGATTTATAATACTTTAAATTCTGAATAATGGAATCTTACTAAAACCCCATGTTTAGATAAATATTATAATATTCATATCATATTATATTAATATGATCTCATACTTGTAGAGCTACGATATAGATTCTAAATTATAATTATCAAAAAAGTAGAATATAATGAAAGTAGAGATTTAGTAAATCTTTAGTTCAATAGAAATCAATTATGGAGTAGAGTGAAATTTTTCAAGTAAAATAAATTTAGAAAAAATATTTCTATTATGCAATACTCAAATTTATTAGACAAGAATCTATAAATTTACGCGATTTATATCAAACGTCTAGTATTTAAATAGATTTTCTATTGAAAATAAGATATTTACTAGTGCGTAGAAAGATTTTCTCCTATTGACAACAAATTCTATTTGTCAAAATAATAAAATTTCACAATTTCATTTATTATGTATATGATCTTAATACCTTGATATTATCAATAAACTTATTTCACTATCTTAAGTTATGGATGTATGGACTATTCTAATGAAAAAAATGATAGTATTGATGATAGTATCATTAATAATACTAGTGATAGTGGTAATAATAAACAAAACGCGTCATCTGAAAAGGATATCACTAAATCAAAAAAAACAAAGGCAAAATTTTTTAAAAGAATTATTCTTTTAGGTATTATATTTACAATAGCATTTGTTACAATACAGTATTTTCTCAAGCCTATAATTTCTAAAGATTATCTCATGCTATTACAAAGCATACAAGTCTCAATAGTCGGCTATTTTGTAATAGAAATAGTTAGTAATGCATTTCATGATCTTACTTATGATTATCTAAAAGATACTTCCAAATCTATAAAAATTCTGATGAGGATTGTAGGTGCAATAGTTGTAATAGCAATTATAATTTCCTATTTAAGTAATGATCCAGTTGTAGCTGCAGCAATAGGAACTATATCAGGTTTAGTTGTAGGTTTTGCTTCTCAAAATATAATAGGAAATATCATCGCAGGATTATATTTGGCTTTACTTAGGCCATTTAAATTAGGAGATGAGATTACTGCATTTAGTAACACAGGAATAATATATGATATCGGTTTAATTTCAACCAAGCTAAAAACTAGCGACAATAAAATTGTTCTTGTTCCTAATTCTTCTATGGTTACTACCACTATTATATTAAATAAAAGACCATAAAGCCGTGGTTCTATATTCTTATTTTGTTAAGTATGTGATAATAGGAAAAATCATCAAATAGGTTTAGTAATGATTAATACAATTGGTTATTCTATATTTATTTGTCTACCTTTTGGTTTTTGTTGTTCTTTCTTTTGGAATGTGATTTCAAGAACTCCATTATTATAATTTGATCGTGCACTCTCTATATCAGTACCTTCTGGCACTTCTATTTGTTTGTGATATTTTCTATTGGGATCTTCGCTTTTGATCTCTACATATTTATCGTATGCATCTATTTTTATTTTTTCTTTACTTATTCCAGGCATTTCTGCAACAATTTTAACTTCTTTATCTGTCGTTGAGATATCAATTAATGGTTCCCTTTCTGCTGAAAGAGAAGGTTGTTCAAACGATCCTCTCCCCGAAACCGATTTGACATTACCGAATTCTTGTATATTTGGTTTTCCATCAGGGCCTATTGTCATGGAGTAGCCATATACTATTGGACCTACTTCTCTAACTTTTCCTCCTTCTGGAGTATCGTATTCTTTAATTAGATCTTTTGGTACTTTATTTTCAATATTTTTAAACTGCTCTGAAAATATTCTTTCTGTTTCTCTTCTCATATCATCAAATTCTCTAAATATATCATCAAAATTCCAACCACCAAAACCTCTTCCTTCACGTCTTCTACGTCCTCCACTACCTCCAAAGAATTGTCTAAAGAAATTGTATGGATCTATATCATTAGGAAAACTCATGTAATTAAAACACAGCCGTTTGTAATAAAGTTATATAAAATTAACTCTAGATTAACAAGTAACTAAAAAATAATGTTAAGCTTAAAATATGAAAAAACTGAGATTTGTATGTGCTAAACTATGAGTTGATGAGTCAAAGATAATTTGGCACGTACACTCATCTTTACTAACAAGTATTCTTCTATTGCTCTATCTATGTTTTTATGAAATCCAGTAATATAGTAAATTAACTCGAACTTATGATTATAGTATGAAATAAAAAAAACTAAAGAATTTGTATAACTAAGTTCCATTGGTCAATACATATACAGGTTCAACTCTTAGATACAAAAATTTAATCCAGTAATTATAATTAATCGTGATTTATGATTCGTTAACAATTATCTATTACAGATATAACATTAGGCAAGTTCTTATACCATAAAAATTAATATAATGATATGAATAACAATAATACATTCAGAGTTGATGTGATAGGTATAAATTTACTATCGCTATTAACATCAGATTCAATTTTCAGGAGAGGAAAACAATAAAATGGAAAAAGTATTTTCAACGTTAAGATCATTCATTGATAATAGTGGAAAGACCAAATTCTGCATAACTTGCGGTGGTATGGCTACACAAGAAGCATTATTTGACGTCGGAGACGGTGTTACCCTCATAGAAAAATATTGTGATACATGCGCTAAAAAAGAAGTCCCTTAATACGTTTTACAATCTCTAACACTATAATGACATTATCATGGGATATATTTCTATGTTTGAACCTTTATCTGCTCGCATAGAATTCTAATCCCAAAATTTAATCATATATCGTCATTATCTTTTATTTTGACCAGTTTATGATATTATAATATCGAACTTAAATATTGACAATCTATTACTCCAAGCTTGTTTTTACCTTAAGGGATTACTATTTTATTGGAATTTAATTCTATTTTCTCTCATGTATGTATTATTCTACCAATTCTAAATTTTATAATTATTATCTTTATCTCTATATATGACTAATAATCAATATTAAAAAAGCTAAAGGAAGAGATATAACATTTCGTAGAGAACGGCTATAATTCATTAATATTAAAAGTTGAGTCAAAATATTGATTTCTGTTTTATTAGATAAATACTTACAATCTCTTCTATAATTATATTTTATAGTAATGTTGTTGTACTTCACTATGATTTTTATTTTGATTTTGAGGATCCTTTAGTAGTATTGTAAATGATTGTTGGTCTGTTTAGTAATATTGGGGTGTAAAGAGGATAATATTATACTATTAATTTCTAAAAATTCACTTTCGAGAGCTTATAGAATATACATCTGGATAAAAGTTGATGTCCAACTATTTTAGAATAAGTACAACTAAACCTAATATGAAATCCCAGATAAACGAAAAATTAAAAAATATTAATGGTTGTAGGATTTCCCACTAGTGTTTATAATGTTAAAGTAGTTTTGAATACCCTCATTATAATATTTTTGGAACAGTTCTAGGGATTTGTTAAAAGTGTCTGTATATTTTAACATATAATCATTTATTGTGCTGGTTACATCTTTTGTAGTATCACTTTCTTTATTGTAGT
>DATDKD010000124.1:0-5777 GCA_036520175.1 Nitrososphaeraceae archaeon | reverse complement strand
ATAATAATTTTGTATTTATCAATGCGTGTAAATTTATGTTTAGATTTTAATTAACAAACTATTGTTATTGTATATGACTCAATTTGTAATTTAAGGCTAATAAAAAATATAAATCCAAACTATTGGTTGTAAAAGGTGAATTTTTCCTTTCAGATTCACAAATTGCTAGAGAAGACAAAGACTGGTTCTATCCTAAAATGATACAAGCAATAAAAAAAGATTGTTGCAGATTCTATTATTCTTATCTTTTCTCCTACAAAACTGTCAGATTTAGTGAATTATACATAAATTGGATGAACATAAAAAAACTCCCTAGTCAAGTATAGATGATGATTAGTAGGACAAAATAAATAAAAATTAACTAATCGTTTTTGGCTGTAATCAGTAATAAATCGCCAATTTCATTATGCATCTTTAGAAAGTATAATCCTGTTTCTGTGGTCCTAAATTCGTGACTCCCCTCACTATACTCTATCAGGTTATTTTCAATCAAAACAGAAAGATATTCCTTTAACTGAGTGTAACTAAGAAAAGCACTGTACATAATTTTTGTCTTGGATGCTCCTCCATTTGCAGCATTCAGTATCATTGCTACAATTTCTGTCCTACTTCGGTATTCATATATAAAAAATATGTGATGTACTTATTTTAAGCTATTGTCCAAGTAAAAGATATGAAAACTTAAAGCATATTTAGTCACTATATGTCTTTATAAACAAATAAAACTTATTTTATTTATATATAACTACAAATTTAACTTGTCTAATCTTTTTTCTTCGACTAATTCTACATATATATAGAAAATAACATTCAGAGTAATATACTGAAGATTTCTAAATTTGGATTTATCTTTTATCACATTCGATTTCGGTGAAATGAAATAGAAATTTCAATACAATCTAATTTTAGGAATTGGTAATGGTATTAAGATACTAGAATATTATAACCGTAAGAAAATCTATTATTGCATTCACAGCGATTTGAACTTGTCATATACTGGAATTCATATACATTGTATTTAGCTTTTTCATTTAGAACTATGAAAAATAATGTTTCGTAAAAGTAATTTTCTCTAAATCTCAAATTAAAAATCTTAGGTTCAGTGGAAACCATGAATATTTTTACATAAATCATATATTTTTATCGAGTTACCCTCTGCAGGTAAGAGGCTTATTTCGGCCAGTCCCGTATTTGGCCTTTCCTCTCTACCGTAATAGTGTCTCGGGGAACGGGACCGAAACCCGGTACACCATTTGCTGCAGAAGGCAACATTTATTGTGTTTCTTTCTATAAAACAATTTATTATCAGCAAGCCATAGCATTCTAAGTAATTCATGATACCTACAGAATTTACTTGTCCCAAAGTTGTCTATAAGATTATTTGTATATTCACATAGAAATTACAATATTTTAAAGGTAGAATAAGTTGGTTATTTAGTAGTAAAACCATAGCCTACTACTACAAGAATGAGGATGGTGTACATACATAAAGCAGGGGCTATGGTAGTACAGACAGGAGTATTCTGTACAATTATGTATTTATTATAATATATAATTATTTAATCTCTTAATTATCTAATCGCTTTATTAAATATTAGTCTGAAACATGTTTCTCAACATTTATCATTTATTCTTCTTAATACCTTAAGCATAAGAAATTAATTCGGAAAAATGTTACTACTTTAGTTGCTTTTAATAATGTTAATATATTTTTTAATTTTGTTTCAGAAACTATAATAACAATCAGTGACTATCTTCTAGTACTCGATTATGGAAGATAAATTAAAATTTGTAGTACATGGTAGAAAAGAAGGGAATAAATTCATTTTAGAAGGAATTACAACTTTTATAATGAAAAGTTTAGAATCCTATGATGATAAAACCATTATAGTAACATTTGAACGGCCTATTACTACCAATGAGATACAAATGGATAATTGTATTCTAATCAATTAAGCAATTAATTTTGGAATATTAAGATATGTGAATGTTAGAAATTAATTATCTTGTATATAGCTTTTATTATTAGAAACTTATTTTAAAAGTAAGATAATTGTAGAATAAAAGACGAATTACATTTGGGATCGGTGGAAACCATGAGTATTCCATATGGGTTTAGTCAGATTTAAAAAATATCTCAAGTATAATATTAATTAATTAATTTTTAGTTAAAAGTTAAAACAATAACCAACTATTATTATTGAGGAATATTATCAATAACAATAGAAGGCCATGGAATTGTTGACGTATTTATGACTGGTGTAATAACTCTGTTAATATTCCATTTACTGATTAGAGATAATTTTGTTTAATTGGAAATTAATTGTCATAGCATTCTATGGATACAAAAAAATTACGTCCTTAGAAGAAAAGGTACTATTTTAATAGTCAAATATTTGCTATAATATTTCAAAATTAGAGAATTAAGGACAAATAACAATTTTTCGTTATACTCAATAAATATAAATTAAGTTCAAAATTATTTAATAATAATTTTTATGTAGAATTGAAATTATAATAAACAATAAAAAAATTGTTTAAAGAATTTTGGAAATTCTATTTATTCTTATGGTCCGCCCCCTGTTGTTCCATCTTCGCTTCCGGTCATTCCACCTTCGCTTCCGGTCATTCCACCTTCGCTTCCGGTCATTCCACCTGTGTTATTGTCTTCAGTCATTCCACCTTCGCTTCCAGTCATTCCACCTTCGCTTCCAGTCATTCCACCTTCGCTTCCAGTCATTCCACCTGTTGTTCCACTATCGCCACCCGTTGTTGTTCCACCAGGACCTTCACCTTGTGCTAATACACTAACAAATGTCGCTGGTATTGCTGAAATTAAAGCGAATGCAAGAATTGTTGAAATTACTATTGAATGGATTTTTGATTCCATAGCGGCTGTAGTTAAATATACTATATAATGATTGGAGTAAATTGTTTTAAAAATATGCGCCCGACTTACAATAGTTATACATTATAGAAACGATAAACAACTCATTGCATTTAAACCATTGTAAAGTGATGAATGTTGATGTAAATAATAATTTGAATACTGTTAGTGGGTTGTCAGAAATTAAAGTTTATCTTAATAAACATACGATTATTATAATTCTTAAATTGATATGTAATGAATATATTCAGAGAAAGATTGACGTCTAGAGTGATTCTAAGAGTCTAATGTTATAGTAATATGAATCATATTCAAGATTTACTTTTTACAAAATATATTTGAAATTAGTATACAATAACTCAAAAGATATTGTTGAGGTACTATGACTGGTTAATTATTAGATATTATCGTGCTGGCAAGGAAGAGTAAATATAATCTAATGATATTTTTGTCATTTCATCCAACTGTTTTTCTTGTTCTCGTTTTATTTTCGATGCTTGATTTTTAGTTCATCCATTATACTAACCTCTATACCAAAAGAACTACGATTACAATAAAAATGGTTAGTTTACTGCTTATTAAGCAGTTACCGTTAGTGGCTTTTCTTCTTGATTAGGTTGTTTTTCTTTTTCAAGTTTTTTATTAGGTACTACTTCTTTTTCAGGAATTTCATATCCTTCACACATAGTATTCATTTCATAGCTTTCATTTTTTATAAAGGTTTGAGGAAAATTATCCAACTAAAAACTGAAAGTAAAATTAAACGCTGAAAAAATAATTAATGAATTTTTAAGTGAACATGACAATATCTCAGTATTAAGTATTGCTATGGACCCAACTGGCGTTATGCTGCTTTATGAGGAATAATTAATCCATTATTAAAAAAATGTTGGATAGGTTTTTACCTTCTAAATAAATGTAGTAAACATCCTAACAATGTTTTTCCAATCCAAATATCAAATAATGCTGAAAGTAAATTCATTTTTATCTAATTTAGCGATATAACACATGTTATTTATGTATTAAGCAAAATATTGCTTGTTTGTTCTAAATGTTAGGTTTTTATTATATGCTCCACGATAGCAGGTGAACCTGAGAAAACTACTGAAATAGAGTCTTCCATGTAGTAGGGTTTCTATTACATAGTATATAGTTTTTTGGTAACTTATATTCTATAATGTGATTATTCATATACTGGCGAATGCCCTTACATACTTTTTCCTAAAATCTTTCTTCCTTTGTTATCTACTTTCTTTGAGTGAATCTTTTTTTTAATTCTATTATCTGGTTTGGTTCCAGACTTATTTTTATTATTTATAGATTCATTATTTTTTGTATTATTTAGAATGTTATCGTTGCTAACAAAAGTATAATCTTCCTTATTAAAATCATTTTTTTTTATTATCCTCATTTCATTCTTTTTTTTCTTATCCATTTCTTAACCTATTTTATATATGTACAAGTTATCAATTAATGTTATTGCAAAATAAATGATGAATGAAGTAGTGAATTGCTAATTAATTTTGAATTGTGTATTTCGCATATTAGTATAACAAATTGGAATCAAAAAATAATATATGCTCTATCTATCGAAATTCTTTATTGTATATTTCGTTTATGCCTTCTCTGGTAATTCTATACATTCCATAGTTTACATCAGCAAGCCTGGGGTTGCTGTCTTCCTTTATTAAACCGAGTGGTTGTAATTCATTTAGGTATTTCTCGATTTCATCAGATTGACGATTAGCTTCTACAATTATTTCAGTATCTTTTACACTTGAATTTGTATCATTATGAGTTAAATCGCTGATAATAGTCAAAATTCTTCTTAATTCATCTTTCATAGACATAACATATGTTGTTGGTTTACAATTTAATATAAAGTAAAATAATTTGGCAATTTTTAATCTCGGAAATATTTTTACCAACAATCAGGCGATGCTAAGAAGCCATATTTGGCACAATATTCTGTGGTTGTTGAAGATTCACCTGTTAGTGTATCGTGAACTACCATGAAAACCAACATACCTATAAATAACAGACTGAAACCGCTAAAAGCAAATTTAAATGCTCTTTTAATAGGACTTATTCTAGCCATCGCGGATATCATTGTTTACTGGGACTGTATGTTATTCTATATAATTATTATAGTTTAATATTCGAAGTGAGAATCTAACATCTAAAACAAAAATCTTTTATCTTTCCGCTTTATATTACATTTAACTGAAATTACTTTTTCTGTTAAGATTTCAGTAAGGGTGTTAGTGTCAAGTCTGACACTCTCTTTCAATGATTATTCTGTAAGTACCTGAAACATATATTACTTTTAAAAAAATATTTTTCATATTGTATAAAGGGATTTATTTGAAAGTAATAAGATATTTGAATAATACAAAGAATATATTATACTACTAATTTGTAAAAGAAAATAAAATAAAAAAAGGATAATTGAGTTCTAACTAACAGGTTCTAATTCTTCAAAGTTAATCAATTCTAAAGTAACTCTAGTATCCTCAAGGAACTGGACAAAAAAAGAGATATAGCTATAAACAAAAAGAAAAAAGCTTTACTAAAAGATGAAGTGTCAGTTTATAGATGAGAGGAAAATACTCTTGATTATATTCTTTTCATAATCCTGGAAATGACGGGTAAATTATATTAAAATAAAAAAATAAAAGAATTTTACAATCTCGATAATAGATGAACCCCAGAAAAATACGGGCCTCTCGGGAGTAAAACAGATAGCGGTTCTAAAAGAATAGTCCGATGTAGAGATATCAGTACTTGTATTTAGCTTTTATTATTAGAAACTTATTTTATAATATATAAAATAACATAATTGGTTCGGTGGAATGCTGTAGAAATTTCCATATAATTCCAGTAATATTTT
>DATDKD010000123.1:0-19347 GCA_036520175.1 Nitrososphaeraceae archaeon | reverse complement strand
AAAGGGACTTTTAGCTATGTACATACACTCATTATAGCCCATCGATGTAATTAATAACTAATAGTATTCAAAATATTGAAATTTAACGGTGATCTGATTATTTAAATGGTTCTAGGGAGAAAATTATTTGATGAAATTGATAAACCTATTGGATATAAAATGGTCTATGAAAATTCTTATGGACTAGAAAGTGAAGCAAGTTGGAATGGGATAGTAAAAGGTTACAATGGTTTCCCTGATGGAAAGAATGTAGCTTCAGGCAATTCATTTGAAGGGAAAAATAGAGTAATTATTTCAAATTGGGAAGGTGTATTTACTACCAATGAGGGAGAGCAAGTAACATTTAAAGGTCGAGATATGAATAAGATGGGAAAAATTGTGGTTCTTAGAACATATTCTACTGATTCTAAAAAATTGTCTTGGATTAATGGATTAGTATGTTTATTGGAAGGAACATTTAACAAAAATGAAAAGGAATTTAGAAGTATAGGTTACGAATGGATATTTCAAATATAGTTTTCTTTATTAAACCATTAGTTTATATTGTATATAATGGTAATGTAATATATAATTTTATTTTAATTTCTTAAAATATTTCTTATTAGAACAAAATGATCTATTATTGTTCTTACAGAATCTTATGTATCTGAAATTTGAAACTAATTGAAATTGAAAAGTATGTTTATTATATAAAAATATATAAGAATATAATAAAGGGATTGGATAAAATTGGTGGATATACAATTACCAGAACATTTCCTTGACAGAAATACCGATATGGGTCCAATACAAGTTGGAGATAGATTTCATGCATGTGTAATAGGGCAAGACTTGAATCCTCCTGAAGGAAGGGAATGTGAAAAGCGAATAATAAAACACACCTTAATAAACTCAATTCTTTGGCAGCTAGATAATAGTCTATAACTTATCACATGAGAGAAAAGTAATACTAATAAATTTTTTTGAAAAAATTTATTCATCTAAATATATTCATTCTTAAAGTTAGTAAGTTAGTTAGTGTAACACTAGAGGTTATTATTTTTAAAATATTGTACATTGAAGCTTTATACCTTTTACAAGTTTATAATGTTGTCAATACTAATATGGTATTGTATATGAAGCAAAAATTAATGCCAATACTACGTATTACAATAAACATTAAAACAGCTATGATACAAAAATATAGCTTATAATAGTCATTACTCCACCTCATCAATTATTATTAATTAAACAATTATTTCTCATTTTTTCTAATAAAATGAGTTTGTATATATTGTCATTACCGGATATTACCAAAATAAAAAAAAATTTTATTATTTGTTTGACTAATTGGTGGTAGAATTTGATATTATTATTTGTCCACGGATTTCTCCATTTGGATTTTGTTGAGTATGGACATTTACATATGTTTCACTATTTTTCATAGCAGTAGTCAAATTAGCAATTTGCTTACCCATCATTGGGCCTTCTAACATATTGGCAGTGATGTTTCCACTGGCTAATTTACCATTCATTAGTATTGTTGGACTCTCTGATTTATATAATGGTAGTACAGGAGGTCCAATTTCTCCTTGTTTTCCATTATGTATGTGAGCCATTGTTATTCCTTGTAGATCGGTTACATTAAGTTCAAACTCTAAATTATCTCGATTTGATTTAAACCATGCTGTACCCGATGCATTAGTTTGTACAGGTGGAACTTCTTGGTCTCCAGATAATTGAGCAGAAAACCTTTGTTGACCTTCACTTGGAACTGCGAAAACAGATGCAGATGATAAATAAGCTATAGATATTAATGCTGTTATCAACGACAAAGATGTTACAACAACAACAAATTTTCCTATTGTGTTGGTATTGATTTTCACTATAATACAAACGACCTTAAACTATTTAACAACTGAGTGTAAATTAGGTAAAGGAAATTAAGAATAACTATTAGAATTAATTATTTATTAAGTTAATCTTCAATTAATATTGATAATGTAATTGCTCAATTTATAAAGTTACAAGCATATAGTTTTATTTGAGTTCAATTATGATAAATGGAATAAATTTTTTATTAATTTCAGCAGTCACCACTTTTCTTTTTCTGATACCATCTTTTAACGTCGATGGATTTGGGGTAGTAAATGATGATGTTCCTCAAGATTTAGAATACGGAATAAATTTTAAATATCCTAAAACCTGGGAACCGTTACCTGAGTTTGATATTGATACTACAGATGATCTGAATACAACATCTTTTCTATTAGCACAAAAAGATTCTATATACAATTACAAAGGTAAAACATTCTATGGATATCTTATATCAATAAAAGTTATAGATGATCTATTAGTTCCTACTTCTTCAGAACAATTGGCTAAAATTCACATTATTGGTATTTCTGAACAATCTACTACATATAGACTAATAGAACCTTCTGATCCCAATGGAGAACTTATGACATTACCAATTTCACAAGGAGAATACAATGGTTATACTTATACAATAGAAGATAAAACCACACAGAAAATAAAAGTAAATACTGTATTAGTTTTAGACAATAAAAGATATGAATTTGAATATACTTCCCCTAACGTCAATGATGAAGTTTCTTATAGATATATTGATGATTACAAAGAAATTCTTAATTCAGTAAAGTTTACAGGTAGTTAACAATATGTAATAGTAGTTAATCTCACCACCATAGTTACTTCTTTTTAAAAAAAAGGTTAATGGTAATAAGTATCGTATTTTGGTTTGTATTTTCCAAGCAATAAAGAATTTGTCACTACAGTTACAGAGCTCATAGCCATTGCTAAACCTGCAAGTATTGGAAGCCAACCAAATACACCTAATCCAAGAACAGGCACTAAGGCTCCCGCTGCTATCGGTATTAAACCAGTATTATATGCAAATGCCCAGAACAGATTCTGTTTTATCTTTGAGACAGTTCTTTTACCTAAATCTAATGCAGTTACGACATCTCTTATATCGTCCTTTATTAATATTATACCTCCTGTTTCTTTTGCAACATCGGTTCCAGAACCTATTGCAATTCCTAAATCTGCTCTTGCCAATGCAGGTGCATCGTTAATACCATCACCAACCATTGCAACAACTTTACCTTCTTGCGTTTTTAATTTAGTTATTATTTCTTCCTTTTGATGAGGCAGTACCTCTGCAATTACTCTATCAATATTAAGCTGTGATGCTACTGCGTTTGCAGTTCTCTTATTATCTCCAGTAAGCATTATTACCTCTATCCCTTTAGACTTCAAAGCTTTAATTGCACCTTTGGCATTTTCTTTTATTGTATCAGATATAGCAATTATTCCTGAAAGAGTATTATCTATGGAAACTAAAATTGCAGTCTTGCCTTCTTTTTCAAATACAGAGAGTTTTGTATCCATACTTTCCGTAACTGCAATCTGGTTATCTTCCATCATTTTTCTATTGCCAATCATAATGGTGTGATTTGAATATGTTGCCTTGAGACCATATCCCGAAACTGCTTCAAATGAATCTGGGTTGGTTATTGGAGTACCATTTTCTTTAGCTTTTCTGATTACTGCCTGTGCTAAAGGATGTTCTGAACCTGATTCTGCTATTGCTGCAAGTCTTAGCAATTCTTGTTCTCCAATGTCTGTTAAAGATACTATGTCAGTTACAGATGGTTTTCCTACAGTTAATGTACCAGTTTTATCAAAAACAATAGTATTAACTTTATTTGCTATTTCTATATGTTCCCCTCCTTTATACAATATTCCATTCTCAGCACCTTTTCCGGCTCCCATCATCAATGCAGCAGGAGTAGCAATACCTAATGCACAAGGACAGGCAATGATCATTACAGATACAAATGCAAGTATTGAATAGGTTAATCCTGCATTTCCTATAAAGTACCATCCTAGAAATACTCCTAATGCTATCAATACAATAGCAGGAACAAAATATTTTGCTACTTGGTCTACCATTCTTTCCAATTTTGCCTTTCCCGTTTTTGCCTCTTCCACTAATGTTATTATTTGAGACAAGACCGTATCTTGTCCTATCTTTGTTGCTTTGACTTTAAGAAGACCATTCTTGTTAATTGTGGCACCTATTACCTCATCTCCTGTTGTTTTGTCTATGGGAATACTTTCACCTGTTAAAGCTGATTCGTCAAGAGATGAACTTCCATCAATTACTAAACCGTCTGTCGGAACTCGTTCGCCAGGTCTAATGAGCATTAGATCGCCTTCTTCTATTTGCTCTATTGGAATTTCTATTTCTTTTAATTCCTTTGTTATTGATTTTAATTTTTTAGAATTATCAAAATTTACATTGCTTTGATTATTACTATGACCATTGTTGTTATTTTTTTGGCTTCCTTCTTTCTCATTTTCTTCCCTAAATACCGGTCTTATTACTTTTGCTGTCCTTGGCTTTAAGTCAAGTAATTTTCTTACAGCATCTGAAGCCTTTTCCTTGGTTTTTGTTTCAAGTAGTCTTCCAACTAGAATGAGTGTAATTATTATTGCAGCTGTTTCAAAATATACAGCTGTAAGCGGAAAATAACCTGGAATAATAGTCACAATTGTACTGTAAAGATAGGCAGCTGTAGTTCCTATAGCTATTAGTGTATCCATGTTAGATGCTTTAGCTTTAACTCCATCCCAAAATCCTCTATAAAAACGCCATCCAACCCAGAATTGTATTGGAGTTGCTAAAGCCAAAAGTATGTAATTTGTATATTCCATCATTTCCATTGGAAAAGCATGTCCTATTTCCGGAATCATGTGGGGTAAACTAAGGATAATTATTGGAATGGTAAGTGCTATACTTATAGTAACATGTATCTTTAATTTCTTTAATGCTTTCTCCGGTTCTAGAAACTCATTTAAACATTGAGAGGAGCAGAAATAGTAGGTTATTCTATCTTTAGTATGATGTATAGAATTTTCGGTTTCCTCTACAAACATTCCACATATTGGATCTTTCGCCATGCTATAGTAATATACAGATACATGTATAAGGACTAACCTTTACATTTGTAAAACTTGATATATTAAGAAGATTATTTTATGCGTACAGTGCCATTTAGCCTTACAGATATAGATGTTTCTATAATCAAAGAATTATTGAAAGATGGACGTAAATCCTTTCGTGAAATATCGCGTTCTACAGGAATTAGCACTCCTACAGTTAAAGCAAGATTTGATAGGCTGGTAAATGTTGGATTTATCAAATCTATATCTCCTGTTTTTGATTTCGATAAAATAGATCTTAATACTGTAAACCCTGAAATAAAAAAATCTGTAAAAAGAGAAATCAATTCAATAGATCACAATATCTATAATAAATTAATAAAAAAGGACCTTGAAATTCAATTAGAATGCGATTTTTGTAAAGGTCCAATATCAGGCAAAACTCATGTTCTCAAGTTTGCAGATATTGAAAGATTTTTTTGTTGTTTTAATTGTAGAACTTCATATAATGAAAAATATAGTGGACGTATAGAAGCAATAAAAAAAAGGTTTAAGGAAGGGAGTAAATAGGATTTTTATACAAACTGGCAATATTGAATCAATCAATCAATCAATCAATATCCACATTTTTAGTAACTTAATTTAAATAATTAAAAATTGATATTCTAAAAAAATTCTTATATAATTATAATGATACTATCAAATAAACTTAATTTAATAGTTTTATACTTATATAATCTATAGGAAGTTAGAACTCAAGCCAACCCTTCTTTTTAAACCCATATATCATAGCTCCTGCAGGTATTATCGATAAAAGGATTATTATTATAAAAGTTGTGTATGGTCCCAGAAATGCTGCACTCCCTGTTTCAAAACCTCCAGGTAAATTCACATTCATTCCATAATATGTTGCGAATATTGTTGCAGGGATTGATAATGTGAAAAGTATAGTTAGAATTGCCAAGATTTTGTTAGTCTTTTCAGCGCTAAGCATGAAGTCTGTATCTTTGAATATTTCTATGGTCTCTTTTGATTCATCAAGGACTTCTATCACCTTGTCAATATGATCTTTTACATCGTCAAAATAAAGAGTTAGATCTTCTTCAGAGAACTTTTGGATTTCCCTACTAACAGTCAGTATTGTACGCTTTAGAGGATATACTAATCTCTTTAGAGTGGTTATCTCTCTTCTTAGAAGAGAGATCTCTTTTGCAATAGCAATCCTCTCATTAAACACTAAATCTTCTATATCATCTAAATTACCTTCTATTTTTATTAACATATGAAGCAAATCATCTACGAGTAGATCTATAATACTGTGAAATAAGTATCCCGAAGAATTTCCCATAAATGAACTACGTTGATTTTGGTCTATATTACAGATTTGGAATATCTCTGTTAAAGCTCTTAAATTCCCTTGATGAATTGTAATTAAATAATCATAACCTACAAATATTGCAAGTTGAGTAGAACGTGGGAAATTTTCCTTATTTTCCATTGTAGGAAAGTGGAGTATGACAAATACATGATCTCCATAACGATCTACTTTAGGAATTTGAATTTTCGATAAACAGTCTTCGATATTAAGTTCATGAAAAGGATAATGGAGTTCAAGCATCTTCAGTTTTTCACGGGTAGGTTTTTCTATATTGATCCAAGTTAATTTATCATTAGTTATCCATTCTATTCCAGAGCTTTTTGGCAAATCATTTCTATTCAATTTCATGATAAAATAATACCCTGGTAATTAGTCACGGATACTCTATATATATTAACAATATTTACACTACTGCATAATGATTAGTTTTTATTGAAATCAGTTAATTTGGGTATTTATTTATTGTAAAATCGAAAATTGAATTATCTAATACTAATTTTCAGAAATGATTTTATTATTTTTTTACTTTACTATACTAATATATTCAAATATGGGTACTAATAGAATTGATAAATCGTATCTATTACGTCTTTTTCATAATTAAATGATTCATTCATCGATTTTTTATATTTCAAAAAATTAATTCTAATTTATTTTTCTATTGGATCATTAATAAGATGTAGTGATTAGTTATATTTCTAAGACCATTTTATAATCATTTAAAGGTAAATTTAAAATTGATTAGACTAATTCTTGACCTATTTTGATCTATTTATCTTCTACTGGCGGAGATATCTCGTTCTATGCTTGTCTTAATAGTATTCCATCTTTTTCTAATTCCTTAAGTCGGCTATATGGTATTTATTACTAATACCTTTCATTAATTAATTAATTTATTTATTATTTATCTACATTTCTTAGTAACAATAGCTATAAGGAGAATTCATTTCTTTTTCTAAAACTAAAATAGGAGATTCAATAAAGTCAATATTCCAAGTTAAATTATATTTACTTCTCTCTTTAACCAGATTAATCTTGATGTTTATATTGTTTATTGAGCAGTATTTTAAATATAAACTTGAAAGTAGAGATAGATAAATTTTCCTTAGGTGTCGGACTATTTTTTATTTTAGTCTCATCTTTATTTTTAATATTTCATACTCAGACTAATTCTATAACAGCTCAACCCACGGAAAATGAAAAGAATGAAAAAAACAATGGGGTTGCAGATTTTACTACTATAAAAATAAAAATGAATTTAAATAATATAGATATTAAAAATCAATATGATCGCTTAAAGATAGTTGGTTATCTTAATGGTGAAGGGCAGACCACTTACGTTGATCTAAAAGAAAATAAAAACAAGATAAATTTAAAAGATAATTCCTTAACTATTGAATTAAAATTTAATAAAAGTAATGATATTTCTCAAGTAATGTTTGATGATGAATATTATGTCTGTGGCTATTTAATGGATGATAAATTGAATGCAATTACTACTACTACATCAAACTTACCATTATATGATTGTGATGAAGGGAATATTGGTTTAACTTCTACCGAAAAAGATACAGTTAAACTATTCTATACATTAAAAAAATTTAGTGAATCTAATATGCTCTACAAAACTAATAGTCCATCATCATCATCATCCAGTACAAAAGAAACTCCCAAAGAAGTAAAACTAAGAATAGATGTTCCTATACATGATAACAAAAAGATAAACGATATGTATGTTGTAGCAATGATAAAAGGTGAATATCAAATTAAGAAAATTTATGCCCAAAATGAGATAGAAAGAGGAGATAAAAAAAGTAACAATGAAAGACTTTCAATTCCATTTACTTTTAATAGAAATACTGAAGTTGGCCCAATAGAACGAGGTGATATGTTTTTTGGATGTGTTACTTCTGATGAATTTCCTGATCAAAATTCAGATTGTGAAAAAAGAATAATAACAGATTTGTCTAAGACAGGTCAGGTTTGTGCAAGAATAGATAGTTCATGTAAATAAAAATTATAATCATAATCTCTAATTATAAAATGATTACTGTCTAACTATTATATTCTATTTTGCATTTATATTGTTAGTTTACAGTATGGTTATTTTTGCCTTGACTGTAGCAAATTGCAATATACCTTTCTCTCAAATGGGAGCAACAGTTATTTTTTTTGTATTTTTAATCTGTTGAAAATTAGAAATCAACAACAACGTATAATTTCTTTTTTTACTATTGAGAGTAATAATATTATTTTGTATATTATAATGTATTTGGTCATTGTTAATATTTTCTTTGGATAAAATAGAGGATAAAGACCTGTTATGTTTATATTTCTATTACTTTAAATAAATAGAGAAATTTTTGTAAACTTTAGGAAAATAATAAAATAAAATATTAATAATTACTTTTTACCCTACTACTTTATATTTATAAATTAATATAACTATATATATTTGACATCAGATGTATCCTCAAATATACATTCATCCCCTTTAGATGTTCAAAGAATAGATATAGTATATGGAATTCAAAATATAGGTAATTCATATTCACAATTATTTCTCAATGCAAAGATAAAGATAGATAATTGTATAAACTGTTATAATTTACTCTCATATTTTGAGTTTGAATCGATAAAAAAATCAATTATTGAAGCAAAGACTAGAGGAGTCATATCAAGGTACATTACAGATATTACTAAAGATAATATCAAACATTGCAAAGAACTCGCTAAAATAGTTGATGAGCTTAGACATTTAGATGGAATAAAAAGCAATTTTGTTTTAAGTGAATCCGAATATATTGCCATTCCAGTTCTAGAGAAATCGCAACCGGCAACACAAATCATCTATAGTAATATAAATCCCATTGTACAACAAATGCAATGTGTTTTTAATACACTTTGGTATAAGGCGATTCCTGCAGAACAGAAGATAAAAGAGATAGAAGAAGGTAAGTTACTTTACGAAACCAAAATATTAGAAAATCAAGAAGATATTATAAATAAAATTATTCATTTAGCTGAAACATCCTCTCAATTGTTAATTGTTTCATCATATGGAGGGATGCAGTTAATATATAATAATTTTTTAACTTCATATAAAAAAATACTTGATAACAATAAAAGAGAAAGTAAAGGAATAAAATGGATCTGTAATATAGAAAAACAAAATCTGGAGATAGTTAAGATATTTCTAAATATGGGAATGCAAATTCGTCATGTTAATAATTTACCACCTATGAGTTTTGCTTTAGGTGATAGAGAGATTAATGCGACTATAGAAAAGATGGAACATGGCAAGATGGTTCAAAGTCTTTTAACAAGTAATGAACCTCTATATATTAAACATTTTCTTTCAATCTTTGAAGATCTATGGAATAGTGGAATAGATGCGACAAATAGAATAATAGAATTAGAAGGAGGTATTGAATTAGAAAGTATAAATATTATAAGAAATCCTGTTGAAGTTCAGAATCTTGCCTTTGACCTTTTAAAATCAGCTAAAGATGAAATATTAATAATATTTTCTACTGCTAATGCATTTCATCGTCAAGAAAAAGCAGGCTCTATAGAACTATTAACTGAAATCGCATCTAAGAAAGGTAATGATGTAAATATCAAAATTATGACACCAATTGATGCTAAATTAAAATATGTAAAAAGAGAACTTGAAAATGTAGAAGTATATGAAAAAGTAGAAGATAAAAAAGAAAAAAATAGAGAAATATCAAGAAAAAAAGATTATAAACTACAAAAATCGAATAGGATAAAGATTAGGTTTATTGAACGGCAACAACAAACAACAATTTCAATTCTTATAGTAGATAGAAAATATTCCTTAGCTGTTGAATTAAAGGATGACACTAAAGATACAACTTATGAAGCAATAGGGCTAGCAACTTATTCTAATAGCAAATCAACAGTATTATCTTATACCTCAATGTTTGAAACTCTATGGCTGCAAACAGAATTATATGACCGGCTAAAAGTACATGACAAAATACAACAGGACTTTATCAATGTAGCAGCTCATGAATTAAGAACTCCCATACAACCTATAATTGCAATAACTGATATAGTCTATTCTCAAAGTAAAGAAGATAAAGAAAAGCGGAAATTACTTGAAATTATTATGAGAAATGCAAAAAGACTAAAAAGACTTACCGATGACATTTTGGATGTCGCAAAAATAGAAAGTCAATCGTTACAAACACAAAAAGAATGGTTTAATATTGAAAATGTAATTTCCAGTCTTGTTTCACAATATAAAACTAATATAAAAGAAATGGACAAAACCATAAATTTGAATTTTATTATAGAAGAAAAAAATTTATTTATAAAAGCCGATAAAGGAAGAATAACTCAGGTTTTAGATAATCTATTGTGTAATGCTATCAAGTTCACAGAAGGAAAAGCTTGTGGTAGTATAACTATTACAGCTAAGAGAGAAGATAGTAATAGGATTAAAGTTATTACTAAGGATACAGGGACTGGTATAAATAAAGAAATATTATCAAGATTATTTACAAAGTTCGCTACAAAATCAGATAAAGGAACTGGATTAGGCTTATATATATCAAAAAAAATTATTGAAGCTCATGGTGGAAAGATTTGGGGAAAGAATAATAATGATGATGATGATAATGGAATAGGTGCCGAATTTGGATTTATCCTTCCAATAGAATAGGATAAAAATTTAGAGTATAATCATAACTCATCTAGAAATATGAAACAGTCATAAAAATATTATATATACATCATATATTTGTGTCTACTACTAAATGGATTATTAAAGTTGGGATTTATAATAAAAATATATTCAATTTTTTAATTAATTACGTAATGCCTTATTATAATCTGTTGGTATCTTTATCTTAAACTATGTGAGATTAGCAATTATGAGAATTTTTGTATTTGTATCAATGGGATTGAAACTCCTTGTATAAGTAAAACCAGTTATTACTTTCATTCAACTTTAATCAATATTCATACATATTCATATTGTTAGTTTTGAAAATTGTAGATGTTAAATCATATCTAAATTTTAAAAAATAATGTTTAAGTACATTGCAACATATATATTTAAAGAGAATGAATTCTTTTGTCTACTTTGATAGGCCATTACTCATATTTGACGATAAATGTTCTTCGTGCTTCAAATTTGCTAAATATGTTAACATCTTGTCTCAAGGATGGATTAAAATTGCTGGTCATTATTATTCAAAGATAGCTTTGGAAACTAAAAAAAAGATATTTCCAACAAATTATGATTCGACTAAAATGTTTTGGCTTATCTATAAAAATACTGCTTATGGTGGAAGATCTGCACTTATTCCCGTTATAAAAGAAATAGTTAGAGGATTAGTTAAAAATATCATTGATAAAGACTGTAAACTGAAACATCAAACAAACTTAAAAGATAACGAGGAACTTTTGGATCCAATAACATGCAATTACAAAGATCATTTACAATGTATATCTACTACTAATACATTGAAAAGATTGATTAGTATGATGCAAAATAGCAATAGAGTAACTTTCTGAATTTTTTTAATTTTTTCAAATCAAAATAAAGAATATGTATTAAATTCCAAAAAAACTTTTCTTAATTACTTTTATTCAGGTAACAATTAATAATTATTTCCTATTTATTAGTTAAAAAAAATCAGATATTATCTTGTTCTTGGCACTTCCTACTTTGTTAATATAAAAAAAATAGATTATAATTTGGTAATAAAAGATATATACTATTAGTTATTCCTAAAAAACCAACTAAAAGTATTTTTTGTCAGAAATTGAATAAGTCAATTCTTCTTAGAATGTCGTAATTGTATATTATTGATATGAATCGATATTATCAATTTTTTCTGTTAATTAATCTATTACTAACAATTGTTCCCAAAATTCCTACTCCAACAGCTGGCAGAACTACTAAAGGATAGATCTGAGTAATCATGTCAAAATATATAGGTGCAGTAAGACTAGGCCAAACAGGTTGATTAGATAATACTTCATTATAGATATGAGTTATCATTGGATAATATAGCATGAAGAAGGAAGAGCCAAGAATTCCTCCTGATGTATAAATAAACATTCTCTTTAATGGTAGTTTTGATAAAAATATATCAGCAATTATAATAGGAATGATATTAAGGACATAGAAGGGAATTGTAGGTATCAATGATTTATTTGGAATCATCATTGTAACTATTGCAATAATAATAAAAATTGAACCAGTGACAGATATGGCCCCAAACTTTCTCTTTTTGTTACCTATTTCGGTAGTTAATTTAAACAATGATACTAAAATAAATGATATTAAAAATGGGAAGCTTATAGTAGCTATAGTGGCTGCAGTCATAGGCTCTAAGTTAAAATTATAGTATTCTGTATCTGAAAAGGGTAATGAGAACATGTAAATTAAACCTGAGGATGACATCCAAATTGGCAATATTCCAATAATGGTTAATGTTGTGTAAATTGAAATTGCGATTCTTTCATTATTTTTAAAATTGTCAATATTATTATTTTGTCTTTTATCTTGACCAGTACTATTGTTGATTAAGATATATGATGGTATTCCTATTAGAGCTCCAATACTGCCTGCGAACATTCCAATTGTTAAAATAAGATGTGGAGGACTTAGCAAACCATCTAAACCGAAAGCTGAATGCCAAAAAAAATCAAGTGGTCCAGCTAATATCAGCATAGATACACCAGTAATTACCAATTTTATTGACAAATCCAATTCAAGATTCCTTTCTCCTTTCCTAGAAGAGACAACATAAGTAGAATACGACCTCCAATGGAGGAACATAATTGTAGCTCCTATAATGGCTACAGTTATTCCACTATATAATATAATATGTGGAGGAGAGAAAAAGGTTTCAGGTTTATTTAAAAGATGATTTGTGATGTCCCAACCACCACTACTTTCAGCTAGTAAAATACCTATACTAACTAATACACAACCTACCAAAAATCTATTTATCACGAGCTTATAAAAATATGGAGATTTCATAATAGTACTATCATTATTATTGCTATACTCTGGTGGTTTTGGATTGTTACAAGCAACTCCTCGTCCTCGTCTAAAACAAAATCTCTTTTTCATATCAAAAGTTGATAATTAACTATATTTTTCATCAATATAATTTATGGTTTCCTCTTTTTTATTTATTCAATACTGGGACAGAATATACAGCAACGAATTCCCCTTGATAATCTTTAGGTCCTAATTTAGGATAATGATCTAACGCCGAGGTATGTGGTAATGATATAGTTTTTACAAATATAACAAATCTTCCAACAGTACTCGGTTTTACTTCTATACTTATCTGGTAGTAGTCACCAGTGTACCACGGTCTACTATTAGCTTCTATACCTGGATAATGTGCATTAATTACCTTATCTAATCCTACGTATTCTGATCCTACTTCATCTCCAATTTCGATGAAAACAGGTTTTTGAGTAAAGTTATACTTTGATATTTTAATTATGTTATTTATAGATGTAATATTAGGAAAAGACAAGGAAACAACCTGCATGTCTGCAGTATCTCCATTGTTCATTGCAGTTATTGTTAAATCAAAGCTTTCTCCTACAACGACTTTCGATGTAGATAATTTAGCTGCAGTAATAATTGGTTGAGATTTTACTTCGGATGATGATAAGAAGTATAATTGTGGCATAAAGAATATTGAAAGTGAATAGTATATTATTAAAGAAATAATAGCAATAACAATAATTATGATAGTAGTGGTATTTACTCTTCTTATGCTATTATATATTTTAGAATAATCAAAATTCATGTTTAATCAATCAATAACAGAATTCAAGTGAATACCTTCTAAATCTTCTTCTTTTTTGTTTTATAGATACTTAATTTTTAATTGAATTAAATTTTGATGAAATTTGTTAAGTTATTCCAGTGAGGAAAAAAATTTATTTATTTATTTATTTATTAAACTTTTAATGCCTACATAATTGCTTATAGATGATAAGCAATATGCTATCTTATAGAATTTGGACAAGCAACATTTTACAAGTGGCGCTAATACCATTAGCATAGGGAATTATCTTATAGAACGACTATATAATCATGGCGTAAGGCATGTTTTTGGAGTTCCAGGAGACTTTATACTTGGATTCTTTAATCAATTAATGGAGAGTAAAATTAAAGTAATTAATACCTGTGATGAGCAAGCAGCTGGATTTGCAGCCGATGCCTATGCTCGTATTAATGGATTAGGTGTTGTTTGTGTTACGTACTGTGTTGGAGGATTAAAGGTTGTTAATCCTACAGCAGAGGCATTTGCTGAAAAATCCCCCCTTGTAATTATTAGTGGATCACCTGGCATAAAAGAGCGTAGAAAAGATCCCTTACTTCATCATAAGGTAAAGAACTTTGATACTCAGTTTAAGGTATTTGAAGAAATAACTGTTGCATCTGTACTAATAAATAATCCTCAAACTGCTGCGCAAGAAATTGATCGTATTTTAAATGCAGCCTTAAGTTATAAAAGGCCAGTATATATCGAACTACCCCGTGATATCGTTTCAGTAGATATTTTTCTAGATACCATTTCTAATAATAATGCTGCTGCTCAGGTAGACCAATACCAGGAAAAGAGTGATCCTATCATATTGATGGAAGCACTAAACGAGTCTATTAATATGATCAATTCTTCTACAAGGCCTGTTATCTTAGCAGGAGTAGAAATACAGAGATTTGGATTACAAAATGAATTACTGAATCTTATCGAAAAACTCAAAATACCTGTATCATCAACTATTTTAAGTAAATCTGTTATAAGTGAACTTCATCCATTATATTTAGGCCTTTATGAAGGCGCTTTGGGACATGATTCTGTTAGGGAATATGTAGAGTCGAGTGATTGTCTGATCCTTTTGGGTGCATTAATGACAGATATTGATCTTGGAGGATTTACTGCAAAAATTGATCAAAAAAGGACTATTTATATAAACAGTGAAAAATTTTCTGTCAGATATCATAATTATGAAGGGATCAGTTTAAATGATTTTATTGTTAACTTGATTGAATCTAATGATATTAAACAACGTGTAGATTTTATTAATAATCCACTGTCTCATAATCCTGAGCAATTTTGTGCTATAAAAGGACAAAAAATTACAATTAAACGTCTGTTTGAGTGTATTAATTCATTTCTAAAAGATGATATGATTGTCTTGGCAGATATTGGCGATGCTTTATTTGGAGGTACAGATTTAGTAATTCATCGTAAAACTGAGTTTTTATCTCCTGCATATTATGCTTCCATGGGATTTGCAGTACCTGCAAGTATTGGAACTCAACTAGCCAATCCAAAATTACGCCCTCTAGTTATAGTTGGAGATGGTGCTTTTCAAATGACAGGTATGGAAATATCAACAGCATTAAGATTCAATTTAAATCCTATTGTGATTGTATTAAACAATGGTGGATATGGTACAGAAAGATCTATTTTAGATGGTCGTTTTAACGATATACTAACTTGGAAATATAGTTTAATCCCAGAGATACTAGGTGGAGGTAAAGGATTCATTGTAGAAACAGAAGAACAATTTGAAGATGCTTTGCTTTACGCAGAAAGCAACACTGAATGTTTTTGTATATTGGATATTCGTCTAGATACTAATGATAAATCCCCTGCATTACAAAGGCTTACAGAAACTCTAAGAAAAAGTGCATTTTAGATAGAGATAGTTTTATTTTATAAAGATCGAGACTATTAAAAGTAAAATAAATATTGAGCATACATACCTATTACTGATCAGTATTTTTTATATTATTTTGAATTCTAAAAAGAAATTTCTTAGGATATCAAAGATACAATTGTATTCGACTTACATCTTATTTTTTCTTGAAATGGAAATTGATATACTTTCATTGACTAATTTAATTAATTTTGATATCGATATAGGCTTTTTAATAATATTAAATTTATAATTACATTTGATGTCATCATGGTCACTCACCATTATAATTATATTCAATTTTCTATTAATATCTGCCAGTTTGGTACCGAAGAATAATCCATCCATTAGTGGCATTCTATAGTCTGTAATTATTAATGAGTACTTGTCAGGATTATCCCTGATATGCTCATATGCCAAAAGTGGATCACTAAAACTGCTGACATCATAGCCACTCATTTGTAAGGCTTCACTGTACAAGTTTACTAATTCTGCCTCATCATCCACTATGGCTATGGGTTTCTTAAACATTCAGGTAAGCTCTTCTAACGTAACCATGATATTTAAGGATAGTTTTACAGGGTTCTGTTAACTTAGCGGCTCATTTTTGATATGCTAGCCATGGTCTACTCATTTATTTTTTCACTATCTTTAAAATATTTTCAAATATTTATTTGTCTTTTGGTGTAAGCTGATAATATTTAACAGCAGCAGGTCTATTATCTTGGATATGGCAGTTCCTTCTTCCAAATGAAAGACTAGCCCAATTATTTCTGGTGTATTTTAGTATTTTTCAAGACCAGAAAGCTAATTTCTATTAGTAAAGTTACGTCGATATTTGTTTAACATTATTAATTTAAATCAAATATATACTATTGTTATAATACTACTACTATTACTTTATAATTTCTTAAATATCATCTTATAATTCATAATGACTTGCTGGAAATTTAGAATAATCAAAGAATGATATTAACTTATTTTAATAATGTTGGCCAAAATTATTAAACAGGTTCTGTGTGGAGTTCTTTGGACTGAAAAACCAAACTAGAGGACATGTGTCTTACATGAGCCTCAATGAACCTGTTGTGGGTTTCTTTAATTTAAGATGATAAAATTCACACAAAAGCTTTACTCTAATAATATGACCACAATAAGTATACAAAACAATTGAATTTGTTAAAGAATTTAGATTGTCAACAATAGTTTTTAAACTTCATTTTTTATCAATGATATGATTACAACGTATTATACCTTTAGTGTTTGATAATTTTTCGCCATTTGAATAAGATTTGATATAGTCTTTCTTTTTCTCTATCATTGATTATATAGAATGGTTAATTAGGTATTGGAACTATCATTGGCTTATCATTAATTTTATATTGGTATTATTATCAGAATTATATCATTGATTGATTTATTTTCCAATACTAATTATTTTTATTTTATTCTATCCTATAAAGAGATTATCTTCATAACACCATTTCCAATTTTCACCAGGTTCATAGGATTTTATAACAGGATGATCCGTTTCTTGATAATGTTTTGTACCGTGTTTATTAACTGAGGAATCACAACAACCAACATGACCACATGAAAGACAAAGACGTAAATGGACCCAATCTGAACCAATTTTTTCACATTCTTCACAACCTTTTGTATTTCCTTTTATATTATCATTAACTTGATCCATATGGGAACATTTAGAATTATTAGCATTATCCATATTTATGATATGTATTTGATTTATTTAAAGAATGGTATTATATCTTGTATCTATTTTGTAAGTTCAAATAATTTATCTATAGTAAGTAAGATCATAATTACCTACTTAGTATAAAATCACTACTGAACTTAAATACATTAAATTGTATATTATAATATGTCAAAAGTAAATAATACAAAAATAATAAATGGTATTGAACAACAACAACAACAAAAAGCAATGCCCTTAGATTTAGATAATTCCCATAAACCCATCAATTCTTCCAGCCGTTCAGTCTCTCAAATAATAAAAAGTGAAACTACCCAAGATGGTGAAGGTGTAACACTGAATAGATCATTTCCAAATAACTTCATTTCCGAGTTTGATCCATTTTTGCTATTAGATGAAATTGGTCCAACTGATTTAATACCAGGAAAACAAAAAGGATTCCCTGATCATCCTCATAGAGGATTTGAAACCGTTACCTACTTACTAGAAGGAAAATTTGAACATAAAGATTCACAAGGTCATGCTGGAATTATTAATTCAGGAGATGTACAATGGATGACTGCTGGATCTGGCGTCATTCATTCAGAGATGCCAGAAAAAGAATTTAGTAAATATGGAGGAAAATTGCATGGATTTCAATTATGGGTAAATCTTCCTAAAAGCAATAAGATGATGAAACCCAGATATCAAGAAATCCCTCAATCTAAAATTCCAACAGGTACTTCAGAAAATGGTAATGTTATTGTCAAACTTATAGCAGGTGAAGCCCTAGGCTCCAAAGCAGTAATTGATACAATAACACCTATTATGTATATGCATTTTAAATTAGAATCAGGCTCTAGTATAGTACAGCCAATTCCAAAAGAATACAATGTATTTGCATATGTAATAAAAGGAAAAGGGATATTTGAACGAAGTAATAATAATAATAATAAAATAATTGAAAGAGGCAACTTGGTAATATTTGATAAAGATGGAAAAGAAGTATATATTAAAGCAGCTGAAGATTCAAAAATTCCACTGGAAGTATTACTAATCGGAGGTATTCCCATAAGAGAATCAATAGCAAGATATGGTCCATTTGTAATGAATACTCAACAAGAGATCTATCAAGCCATAGAAGATTACAGAAATGGAAAATTAGGATAATATAATCATCTCAATTATAGATAAGAGTATATTACAATTATTATAAATTTTTTTTTTAAATGCATCTGTACTAATTAAGAATAATATTTTCTTTTTTTGATAAATTATGACAAACAAAGGCTATTGATTTTTTAATTTAACTTTCATATCGAAAAATGATATATGACTCAATAATCATAATAATAATGATGACAATAACTCCTAAAAAATTATGCGCAATTACTATAATTGTTAAATGTATACCTAAAAGATAAAATCAAGAAAAAATAGCAATTATCATGGACCGGCCGAGATAGTAGTATATGCCTTGCTGAGGCAAAGCGCCTCGTGGCTGCCATTGTATATGTTGCATCATGTCTCAAAAAAACAAATCTTTTTTTATATGTTTTTTTTGACATAATTTATTGAAAGTAATATCAAATGTAAAAATTGTCTA
>DATDKD010000122.1:0-4890 GCA_036520175.1 Nitrososphaeraceae archaeon | reverse complement strand
GATATTGAATCTAAATCCATAGTAGTTATACCTATGGATAAGCCAGTATTTGATATAGTAGAAGCTGTTTCAAATACCGTATCAATAAAACTATGATTGTTTCTATCTAAGTAATATATGCATAATGCTGTTATGACTGTAAATAGAATAAAAAGAAGAATAACAAATGATGCTTCTCTAAAGGCTTTATCAGAAAGAATATAAGCTTTTTGCTTATCTATAGGAACTTCAGATTGCATTTGTTTATTATTTTTTTCTATGTGTTTTGCTTGATTATATGACCTGAAATGGTGTGGAATTCTTTTACGGAATTGTATTGCTGTTGCGGAAATAAGAGGAGGCAAATTAGAATAATTTTTTTCGTTAAATGTGGATGTATATTTTTTCTTATTAATTAATTTTTCAAAAATTAGCATTAGTCTTGCTATTTTTATTCCTCCTGCAGTAGAAAATGCAGTTCCTCCTACTAGCATGACTACAATTAGCAAAATTTTACCATAGATAGAGAGTTGTGATAAATCAATAAATTGGAAGCCTGTAGTTGTTGATGCACTAACTATATGAAACATAGAAGAAATCCCTTCTTTTTCTGAAAATGAAGATTCTATAAATATAAATAAAAATATAAAGAAAGTTAGAAGTATTATAAATATTAGAACTTCCTTAAGTTCCTTTGTTGCCTCTACATTTTTACTAAATATACCAAAATGAAATGCAAAAGGTAATGCTGCCATAATCATACCACCCATAATTACAATCAATGGAATTGGATTTTCTACATTTAGACTAGTAGATGTAGGTACAAATCCACCAGTGGCGAGCGTAGCAAAGCCTAACGATATTGAATCAAGTATATTTATATGTCCAAAAAAGAATATTAATAGAGCAATAATTGTTGTATATACTGTAAAGATAATACAAATAGTAGAAAGTAATTGTTTGAATCTTAATACACCACTACCCAATACATTTTTCATTCCTGCTAATTTCGTTTCTGGATAATACAAAGCAACAATTAAATAAATAAAACTTAATCCACCAACCCATTCAGTGTAGGACCGATAAAATGAAAAACTATCAGAGAGGTTTTGAGGATGTATTATTGTAGAAATACCTGTTGTTGTAAAACCAGAGGAGCTTTCCAAAAAAGAACTTGTAAAAAGAGAAAATAAATCAATTCCTTCATAAAATGGATTGACATAGATATAAGGCAGACTACCAAATAGACTCATTAAAAAAAAGCTTAACACAACAACAATAGATGCTTGTTTTAGATTGAGCGGGCTCTTTTCTCCTAATGTATTCATAACATATCCCGTTAGAAACATTCCTACAAAGGCAAAGTAAATGCCAATTGAAGATTGCCATTCGCCTAGAAATGTCCCTAATAAAGCAGGTATAATCATCAGTAAACCAGAAAATTGCATTATAATAGCTACGTTTGCAAAAATCGGTTTGTAATGCTCTCTTATTATTTTTCTATAACTTCTAAAAGTTTTTTCAATAACTGCTATACGAATTTTTTCAGCAAGATACTGTTGTGTTACTGTACCAATGATTTTTTCTTTATCGTTATCTGTACTATCGGTAACAGGAAGATGTTTTATTTTGTGAGCACGCATTAATTGAATAGCTTGTATAACAGTAGATGAACTAGGTAATGATATTATTGGAGATGCCATTATGGATTTGATAGTTATTAAATCAGAATCCTCTCCTTTCATAACAACCTTTTCTAAAATATCACTATCTGTTACTATTCCAACATATTTTCCACCATTTGATGATGAGGTAACTAGAATAATCTCAACATTTTTAGGTTGTAATATTTTAACTGCTTCAGCAACAGAAGAATTCTCATCAGCAGTGACAAATTGAGTATGAATATACGATGACAGAGGACGTTCTAATGGTTCAACCATTAACATTCATCATTTATGATTATTATAACAACTCTTTCTTACCCGAGTATAAAAATTTGTTTGTTTAATCATATATTATAATGGTAAATGTTGATAACATGTAACATTAATCATTTCGCTTGTACAAACAAGTTTTTATAGACAGACATTTAATAATTTCTTTATATTTTTATTGTTTGAATTATTAACAAAAAAATTATGTAATGATAACTACTAATTATAAAAATTTTTAATAAATGGAGAGAAATTAAAAAAACTTTTATAGAAAATTAAAAAAAATATTGATACATTAAATATCTTTTGATATATACGTATATTAAATTGCTTTATCCTTAAAGTCCCATTGAATGTCTGATATCAGAGAACCAGAAAGTCCTATTCATCCTCACGAACACAAGCTAGTTCGTTCATTGGGTTTGATAGATGTGGTGATGATTGGAATAGCAGGCATGATTGGCGGTTCCATATTCGTTCTCACAGGACCAGCAATCGGACTTGCAGGAAGCTCTGTAATTCTGGCTTTTATTCTTAATGCAATTATTACTCTTTTTACAGCAATGGGTTATGCTGAATTAGGTTCTGCAATGCCAGAAGCTGGTGGAGGATATTTATGGGTTAGAGAGGGATTAAGACGTCCTAATGCTTTTATTAGTGGGTGGATGGCATGGCTTGCGCATATTATTGCAGGAAGTTTGTATGCAGTTGGCTTTGGCTCCTTTTTTATAAGTCTATTGCAGATGACAAATATTCTTCCGATAGAAAGTCTTTTTGGCATAATTCCATTAGACAAGTTAACTGCTGTTGCAGTTATAGCAGTTTTTACTTTTATAAACATCAAAGGGGCGTCAGAGACAGGACGAGTTGGGACACTAATAACAGTCGTCCAGCTAGTAGCAATTAGCTCTATTATAATTGCAGGATTGTGGGCTATGTCCTCTCATCCTAATGAGTGGCAATATAATTTTTCTGACTTTTTACCTATGGGTTTTACTGGACTTGTAGCTGCCATGGGTTTAACTTTTATTGCATTTGAAGGATATGAAATAATCGTCCAAACAGGAGAAGAAGTTAAAAATCCTAAAAGAAACATTCCAAGAGCAATTTTCATCTCGCTTGCTCTAGTTGTAATTATGTATTGCCTTATTGCTTTTGTTTCTATTGGCGCCATTTTTCCTGATATGTCTTCATGGCAATTTATTGGTCTACATGGAGAATTAGGGATAATGAAAGCAACAGAATTATTTATGCCCTATGGAGCATTCATAGTTTTAGCTGGAGGGCTAGTATCTACTCTTGCTGCTTTAAATGCAACAACATTTTCTTCAGCAAGAGTTGCTTTTGCAATGGGCAGACATTATAATTTACCTCACAAGTTAAGTGCTATTCATCCCAAATTCAAAACACCTTATGTTTCTGTTATAATATCATGTATTATTATGGGAACAATGGCGTATGCTCTCCCTCTTGAAGATATAGCTCATGCTTCTGGAGTCATATTTTTGCTGTTATTCACACAGGTCAATCTTGCTGTAATTAGTATAAGAAAAATGTATGGCGATAAACTTGATTATGGTTATAAAACACCATTCTTTCCATATGTCCCATTAATAGGAATAGTATTAATGATAAGCTTGGCTGTGTATCTTTTAATTACTGCACCACTCAGCTGGGCTATTACTGTATTATGGGTCTTGATAGGCTTTACTATTTATCGTATATTTACATTTAAAAAAGAAGTAGAACATTATTCCCCTCTTATAACAAGCGAAGGCAATCTTGTAAGGAAAGATTTTAGAATTCTTCTACCATATACTCCAGAAAATCCTGACAGACTAATACGATATGCCATACAAGTCGCAAAAGAAAAAGATGGCGAAATCAATATTTTAAGAACAATCAAAGTTCCACATCAAACTCCTCTCTCAGCAGGAGTTGCATTTATAGAAGGAGCAAGAAAAGCATTTACTTCTTTAGAGGATATATTGAATAAAGAAGATGTTATATATCATTATTATGTGAGGATTTCTCATGATGCTACTGAAGCAGTTTTAACAACAATAGCAGAACAAAAGATTGATTTAATGATTATAGATTATGAAACTATGAGAAGTAACAAAAAATTACAAACATTGGTTACATGCGATGTTTTGGCAATTATTCCTCATAGTGAAGACTTCATTGTATTGGAGTCGCAAGACAATTTCAATGAAACAAGACTGACACCTAAAGAGAATAAAAAAAATATAATAATTTTATACGATAATGGAGATAATTCTGATGAAATATTGAGAGTAACGAGTTGGTTCACAAATATAGAAAAATTCAATTTGAATGTAATTGCTATAAATAGAAAAGGTTTGAATAATGATAACAATAACAAAACCAATTCTAAATCAAAAGAATCTGTAAATGATAAAGATGCTTCTACTTTTACAAAAAGACGAAAATTTTTCCAAGAAGCTGGTATTGAACTACATGAAATTTATGTAACAGAAAATGTTGAAAAAGATAGTACAAAATTTGCAAAATTGATAATAGAATCGATTCTAAAATGTAATCCAGATATGATAATAAGTGAATCATATATAGGTAAATATAACCTATTTACTAATACAAAATTTGCTCATTTATTGTTGTCTCAATTAAATTATCCAATAATAATTGTAAGAGACTACACTCTTCCATTAGTTAGTATTCTAACCCATATTATGATGAAAATTACAGGTAATTTAGGTCCTTATTATCTTGTGAGATTAATGAAAAATAAAATAAAATAAAATAACCTTAATAATCGGTCGTAGTAATAGTTAGCACAATAATTAATTGATTTCTTTATTTGTCTTAATTATCTTTTTTCGTAATATTCTAATAATAATGATGAATTTTTAATTCAATCATTATTATCTTGATACATCTAATGATTATGATTAGTGTGTTTTTTTATAAATTTTAATAAATCTGTATGGTC
>DATDKD010000121.1:0-10853 GCA_036520175.1 Nitrososphaeraceae archaeon | reverse complement strand
TAGAGATGGAATTGTTCAGGAAAAAACTACTGTATTACAAGCAAGACCCGATTCTGAAACTCTTATTAGTTCATCACAGCATCCTTCTCTTGGTATTACTGGAATAGATGTAACACCTGATATTGCAAAGAAAATGAATCTAACAGAAGCTCGAGGGTTTCTTGTAATTGATGTAAATTCCAATGGTCCAGCAGATAAAGCAGGAGTACGAGGTGGATACATAGTAGAAATAATAAATAATACACAATATAGATTAGGCGGAGATGTAATAGTTCGAATAGACAATCAGACTATAAATTCAGTTTCAGATATAACTAATTATTTGATGAATAAAAAAGAGGGTGATGTTATAAAACTAAAAATAGTAAGAGACAACGAAATGCTAAATATCCCAGTTAATTTGGAAGTTATTCAAAGACCATTAGATCAACAAGAGGAAGGAATTCCTCCATTCAATCCTAAGGATTTTGGCGATGATCAAGGGAAATTTACTGAGCAATTAAAGAAAGAATGCATGATGAATTTTAACGAAAGTATATGTAATTTTCTGTTTAGATAAATAGACAGAAAAATCTCTTCTTTTTTATAAATTGACCTGAATTCATCTTATTATCTTTAGAAAGCTAAACTATGACACAAATTTTAATAATATTGCTATCATTAACAATATTATTATCTATTATTTATTTTATGACACTAGCGCATGTTTATGGTAATGGTATACGAAACAATTTTGGTATTGATTATTTACCGCCGCTTAATTTAGATGATACACCCTTGAGTTTACATGTTGAATTTAAACCATCTATGACTAAATCAAATATAAATGAAAAAAGATCTTTGTTATTCAATTTAATAGATATTGATAAAAATATAACATATGTACCTGATTTTTATAACATTACTATATTAAAAAGTGAATTTAATGATCGGAAAGTTACGGAAAAAGTATTTCTAAATGGATCTTTCATTTCGAAAAATGGAACTTTAATTCTCGAATTTGATTCAAATCAAAGGAAGAATATAAAAACTGATAATCATTATGTAATTGATAACCTCGATGAACAACAGCTAATGCATGCTGATGAAAATGGAATAATACTTATTGATAGACCAAAACTGGATAGTGGAATGTACAGGTTAAAAGTAAATATTGCTTTGTCTAATCATCCTGATTTAAATAATAATGTAATCCTTAAATTTGATTCCTATCTCAGTTTAGGAAATATAGTAGACTTTGTAATAGACGATAATCAAGATAAAAAACTAACGATTTTGTCATTTAATGATAAAATAGTAAATTATGATTATGATCAACAGTCTAAAAAAATCTCATTTGAAATTCCATTTAAATATAACATGACAAGAATTGAAGAGGGATTCATTTATATTCATATGGAAATAAAAATTCCAGAGACTTTTAATGAGCTATTTAATGCAACAGAGTACTTGTCTACAATTAATAATATTGACCATGACAAAATAAGCTCCGCATCTGTATCAGTAGATAGATATTCTAATTCTTCTAATGTAATGGTACATTTTATTTTAGATAGTAATAGTCTTTTTAAATTAACAAAAGAACGACAGGAACATTCAAAAGAAGGAACAGAAATGACACTTCGATTTTCTCTACAACCTAAAAATACTACGGAAGATATGAAACAAAGAGATATTGTAATGGATGCAATCTCATTTATTGATTATTCCGTTATAAATCGGATAATTTAATTGTCTGAGAATAATAACAATTAAGATTGTAAAAATTGATTACAGGCTAGATATTAATTGATTGATAAGACATTTAGTCTAGATTATAATACTTAATCAAATAAAAGAAATGGATTTAATTTATTTAATCTATTTTATATGGTTTACCATAGTGATCTTCATAATATCCACTTTCGTATTGGTCTGAAAATTCTCCATATCTATCTTGATTATATTGCATATCTGAATTATAGCCATTTTCTGGTGGATAATCTTGTGCTGGTGGATAATCTTGTGCTGGTGGATAATAATGTTCTGACCTTTCTTCTAACGCTAACGCCTTCATCGAAGGATAGGCGTTCAACACCAAAAATGCTCCCAAAGTTATCGATGCTAATATTATTAGTGAATTTATTCTATTCATTTTGTGTATACATTCTGATGAAAACATTGCATATTAAGTAAATTCAAAGACATTATATAATAAGTATAGGTAAATATAATACATATTGTTATTAAGGCATATTATTAGTATTCAAGTAATATATAATTAATACTTATTCTTATAAAAGTTTAGTTAAGTAAAATTTTAGTATAATATATGAAATAAAATTCTACGAAAGTGATGAATATATTAATGGAAAAGAAATGTCATATCGAAAGCTAGTATTAGAGTGACCACCATCAAATTCTTCATAATGATGTTTAAGATTCATATTTTCAAGTTTTTGGTGAAGTATTCTTGCACCAATGTGAAGGTTGAATTCGTCCTTGCTCCCGCAATCTATGTACAATAGACTCAATTTTTTGAGGTTATCCTGATATTGGTTTATCATTTTAATGGGATCCCATTTCTTCCACATTTTCCACGTATCTTCATTCAGTTCGCCAGTCTCAAGATCAAAAGGCATTCTAACACCTAATTGTGATGCGGGGTCTGGAGAGTAATGAGCTGCCATACATAAAATGTTTAAGGCTATAAAATCACTTTTTTGTTTTTTATTGGATTTATTCCAGAATTGAATAAACCAGTTTTGGATTCCTTCTGTTTGCTTAAAACTTTGATAAGCGTTTGGAAAATCTGGTAAATAACAATATTCAAACGCGGCGTCTCCAGAATGGCAAGCAATGGCCTTGAATAATTCAGGGTAACGCATTCCTAAAACAAGTGAACCATATCCACCTGAAGATTTACCCCATATTCCAAATGAAGAAATATTGTAATTATTTTGCATGAATGGGAGTATTTCATTAACGATATAATCTTCATATCTTCCTGTAGCTGTAGAATTTATATACTGATTTCCTCCAAATTTTGTAAAACAGTCTGGAATAACTAAAATCATAGAACCACATTTTTTTTCGGAAATTAGTCTATTCATTCTTTGCTCAATGTTTTCACCAAGAGGATCTAAATTGAAGAAGGTTCTACCATTACCACTAAATCCTGAAAGTCCAATAGCTGCTGGAAATCCTTTTGAGTCACTTGGTGAATAATCATGAGGAACATATACTATGATTTCTCTATTATATGGATCTTTCAAAGGATTCGATTTTAATACTGAACTTTCAAAATTATGAATAATTATTTTTCCCTCTGTAACAGTCATTGTTGATATTATATTTTGTCTTAATATATAATGTACAAATTAAATTAAAAATTAAAAACTGCTTTGGAAAGAAAGTTTAGCTATATTATATTTTAATAGTAGGTGGAGTCTCTTGTATTTCCATATAATCTATATATTCCACCTGTAGTACTGGATATATAATTCCATACTTCTGTATGTATAGGAAGTTCTTTAAATCTTTCTTTTAGATTCTTGTCAACAGAATCATATACAAATTGTCCTATTACAATCTGATCAGATTCTGCAAGTGAGGTCATTTTAACTGCTATACTTATTGTATATCCTAAAATATCAATAATAGGTTTTTTTGTTATTATATTTTCAGTGCCATGTTTTAATACACTTGTTTCCCATCCGTATTGAACAACGACATTTTCTCCCACATCAACTCCTATCCGAGCATGAATTTCAGGATAATCATATTGACTCAAAATAGGATTAATTCCATGTCTAATTACAGAGACCATTGAGAGCGCACAATTAATTGCATTAATGCAGGGGAGTTTATCTTCTTCATTTTTTTCAGACGATTTAACTAAAAAAAATCCTAAAACTGCATCTCCAACAAATTTTAGTATGTGCCCACCATATGATGCTATTAAAATAGACATCTCTTGAGTGAAAGCTCGTATTATGTCTGCTAATCGATTCGCTGAAAGGTTCATAGCAAGTTTTGTAAATCCCACTAAATCCACATGTATAATAACTAGCCTTGTCTTCGAGTCAAGCAAATTTTCCAAAATTTGTCTAGAATTCTCTGTTGAAATATTAAACTCCTTTGCTTGTAAGGCTGACCATGTTCTTGCTTGAGCATTTTTAATTAGCTCATTAATATCTACTATAGCATCAAGATAAAATTCTGCTAAAGAAGGTGAATTGTAAATTTTGTCTTCTGACTGTTTTTGCTCTTCTAGGCTTACTATATTTTGGACCTCTTGGACTTCTAAATCTGTTTGAAATGCAATTACTTCAAGAGGAATCCCTGATTTGTAAAGGTTTAAAACAGTCTGTTTTTGTTCAATTGATATAACATTTCACCTTTTACAAATTATAATAGGAGGATCAAAATAAGATATTAGTGTACTGATAACGTAAATTAGTATCTTTGAGTGATTAAACTTCTTATATTACCATCATCATAATGAAAATCTAAATAATTCTTTCTGTTCAATTGAGCCCCACGCTCCCATTCCCTTGCCTTCAGCATTTGTCCCCACAATCTCGCTTACTATTACTTCTTTCGCTGCCATCGGAGGCCATGTCATAGCTACATATTCTCCAATTTCTCCAGCTTTTTCTAAAGATGCCATTGATATTTTCTCTTCATTTAATTGCTTTTCTATTAACATACTTTTGACTTTGTCATAATTTTGTCTATTTCCATGAACAATTACATAAATTTTTTTATTATTATTTAGTTCTGTCATGATTTTCCTACATAAATAATATATAAAAGCTTACCTTTCTGAAAAGCCTATTACATAATTTCATGCAAATAAATATTTTATTTCGATGATGCCTTAATCTTTTTTATTTATATTTCCTAAAAAATATTTAAAAATAAGTAAAGAATTTCTAATTTTTGTATAGTACTGGGCAAAACATCCCAGGGCTACTGTTGCAATACCTGCAATTATGAATCTAATTCCTATTATTTCAAAACCCTCTCCATCTTTAATACTTTGACCTAAAAAAAACAAAAAAATTCCAAAAGTTGATATAATTATACCCGAAAGTACTAATGGTAAAAACAATGAATGGAACCTTTTTTTAATCATTTCAAGTAATCATTAATGTTAACTCTACGAATTTATAAACAATTTTATTGATAGTTATTATTTTTTTTGTTGTGGAAAGTTTGAATATAGCTGTTCTTGGCAGCAGTGAATTTCTTAACGATTTTGGAAAACGAGGTACTCTTTCTGATATGGTGCTTTATGACAGAAAATTAAAGGATCGAATATTTACCTTTATTGCTCCAATTTCTTTTCCAGATAAAATTCAGACATTACCTCAAGTCCTGAATATGACAGATTTCGTAGTTTTAAATATAACACAATTGGACAAATATCTTGCAGAACAAATAATAGCTATAAATAGCCTAGATATTAGAAATGGCTTTTTGCTCCATTCTTATGATATAGACGAACAAAGACTGAATCAAATGATTAAAGGTACTGCCATCGAAAATTTTAAAAAAATAGAGAGTCTGGAAATATTAAAAAATGAGATAAATAATCTACACTCAAATTCAACAGAAGGAGATCTTTTAATGCCAATTGATCATAGTTTTGACGTCAAAGGTGTTGGGACAGTTTTGCTTGGAGGAATTAAACAAGGAAGAATTAAAGTATATGATAAATTGAGGATTTTGCCTTCAAATAAAGAGGCTTTGATTAAATCTATTCAAATGCATGATGACCCAGTAGATGAGTCATCAAGTCCAGCACGGGTAGGCTTAGCAGTTAAGGGAGTTTCACCTAAAGAAATAGAAAGAGGGGATATTATTTGTTCTGGAGTTACCATGAAGACAGCAGTTACAGAAATATTAGTAACAGATTTTTTAAAGAATAAATATTATAACGGAGAGATTACAGATACACAAACATATTTACTTTCAGTCGGTCTACAAATAAAACCAGTAAAAATTTTAATTAATAATTCTAAAATACTATTATCTTTAGAAAAACCTATCGCCTATTATGAAAAACAAAAATTTTTAATATTAAAACCAGATAGTAAAACTACAAGAATAATAGCTGAAGGATCATTTTGAAACTAATTCAATAAGTTTGCGATATTATTAACTATTATATTCGTTATCATTCGTTACCATTTGTTTTACTCTTTTTGTAATGTGACTTAGATATATTACTTAAATATAGTTATAGAGTAATTTATTATGCTATCAATATTTTAGAATAAGTACTCATTGTATTGAAAACTGTAATTTTTCCTACTTTCTAGATTAAAGCACTTTTCTAAATTTTTTTCATTTCTAATCATTTGAAAAGAATTTTTAAGGTTATTATTTTAAATGGATCTATCTGAATAATAATTGTGTCATTATCTATCTTTTTAATTTCTTGAATCTCATTTTCCATAAAGTCTATTAACTTTGTATTTTTTATTTTTGCTACAAGTTTTATTTTTGCTATTGTTTTTTTCCCTTCAGTTTCGTAAATTCTTAAAATAATTCCCTTTTTATCATCACTTAACTTCATTGTACTCAATATCACATTACTTTCTGAGATTTCCAGAAAGGATTTTGAATTATCTAATATGTTAAGCTTATTTCCATTATTCTCTACTCTATTGTTTTTTCTATCATTGCTTTTCTTTATCTGAATTGGTATTAACGACATATTTATTTCTGATCCATGTTGATATATTAGATCTTCACTCCAATCGTTTTCATGAGGTAGGATTGAATATTTAAAAGTGTATGGTTTAACTTCCGCTGCATCAGGTGTAGGTATACATGGTCCCATTATACCATCAGAAGATAATAATACTATACTACGAAGTAACGTAAGGTATATCGATCCATCTCTGATTTCATGAGATGGCAAACCCTGATGAAGAAGACTAATTCCGACGGTTTTATTCGAATCATTTTTTATAGAATAATCAATCCATTCAAGTGAGGGAAATACTCCTGAAGGTTTTTCAAACCATTTGCGACTATCTTTTTGATAATAAAGATCGGTTTTTCTTTCGACAACACCAAATTGTGTTCCACAGCAATAACTCTTCGCTCTGCTTTTAGTATCAAACCTTACTCTGAGTCTTGAATGAGGATGCTTATTAAAAATATGGGTTACAAAATCTATTCTATTTAAATTCTTATAGATTATTATTTCTTTTTCAATATCTATGAAATCGTGTCTAAACATCATTGGTTTAAGTTTTTCAGTAAATCTATATGGCCATCTTAATGCAAAATATTTGCTCTTAAACTTTATATGAGATTTCAGTTTTCTATGTATTACTTCGTATTTTTCTGGTTTAAATATCCCATATTTAATTCCATCACCCGTTTCTGATTTAAATAATTTTAGATTTTCCCGATGATAATAAAGATCTCCTATCTCTTCATCCAATATTATTTCATTTCCTGTACAATAGTGTAGTTTTTTGTTATTCTTTATGGATTTAAAAACTGTAATAATTGCATTTTCTCTATTTACTTCAATTTCGTATTCTTTATTTTTAAAACTTGTATCATGAGCAATTATTGTTTCGCCGTCTATTTTATCTGACTTTACTATCTCTAAAGTTTTGTACCCAAATGGAGGAACAGAAATAATACAACCTATATTTATTTTTTTAATAGTATCATCTTGGTATAACGAATAATCAAGAATTTCTATCTCTATAATCTGATTTCCACTTTTTAAGCAACTTATACCTTTGATTTCACCTTCATTAAATTCTAAAATTATTTCTGTCCAGTTTGTAACTTGCCATGAAAGAGGATTAAAAATAAAGATGTCATTATCATAATTTGTCATTAATGAAATTTTTCTCAAATACTCAAAAATTGACCTGTCTATACTTTTTCTCTCATTTTCAAATATTTCCCTTACTTCATTATATATTTCATCAACTCCTGTACCTGGTAAAACATCATGCATTGCAACAAATAGTATTTTCTTCCAATACTTGTGAAGCTGATCTGAAATATTTTCGTCATGTATATTAATTAGCCAAGATAGAGCATCTAATCTTTCAAGGAGTAAAATACTATTCTCAAATTCTTTCATTCCTTGTTTCAACCACATACGCGTGGATGTACAATCAGGATAAACAGCAGAGTACTTTCCAGAATACATTTCTCCTTTTCTTACTTTGTACTTTACATTTTGTTTTTCTAAATAATTAAAATATTGAAGAGGAGATGACATAATAATATTATATCCACTTTTAGATTTACTTCCTTTTTTTCCATTTACCTTTTTATTCCATTCATTTATAACATCAACTAATTCAGGTTGTGGAGGAGTAGAGCCACTTCCAGATAACATTAAAATTTGATTAGTTGAAGCATATTTTTTTAATTGTTTTAACGATAGGGGTAGCTGATCTAAAAAAAGTCCTGCACGATATCCTAGTGGCATCCAGTGAGTAAGAATTTGGGTCCCGTCAAGTCCTTCCCAAAAAAATTCTGATGGGGTAGAAATATTTATTCCTCTTCTAAAAATGAAGTATTTGTAGCCAGAATTTCTTAAAATTTGAGGCCACTGTGCGTTAAAACCAAATTCATCTGCCCCATATGAAACTATAATATCTTTATTTAATTTTTCTTTTACAAATTTTTTTCCTTCGGTTATTTCTCGTATAAGTACCTCTCCATTTGGAACCATGTTATCAGCCAACAAATACTGTCCTCCTGCTATCTCAATTCTATTATCCTTGATAAGGTCACTTATATCTGCAAAAATATGAGGATAATCCTTTTCTATTTTTTCTAATAAAAAAGTTTGCTCTAGCATGAATTTATAATCAAATTTTTTAATAAGATTTATAGCTTGTTTTAGAATATATTCAATGTTTACAAAGTAGTAATCTTCTTTGTTAAGAATCCATACTGCATCATAGTGCATATGGGGAACTATGTGAATAGTTGCATCATTCATTTTCTCTACTTTTTGAGTATGTAGTTTAATATTATTTCTTTCCATCCTGTCTGTCCAACTCCATTTACTCTGATAAGATTATTTATTTTCATGGGCGTATAACCATTTTGAATATTTCGTACTAGAAACGGTTTGTCAACATTTTCAAACATTGGAATGTCATTCACTGCATCTCCTATTCCTATAGATTCAATTTTCTCTTTTTCAAATTTCATTGCATATAACTTCTTTAATATTGAAATTGCAGAGCCTTTATCATGTAAAGAAGAAATTGTATTATACCTTGTTCCCTGTAAAATACGAAGACCTCTATCATTCAATATTTTTTTTAACTTATCTAGTTCATTGATATTATTAAATTCAAGTACTGTTTCGCTATATTCCCTTGATGCCATTAGTTTTGCATCATTTATTGTTATGCCTACCTTTTGAGCTAATTTTGGCAATGAAAGATCATGTACAGCAATGAATTCAATATGAAATATTTCTCTTATTTCCTGAAGAGTTTCTATTATTCTATTGTATGATTTTCCTAATTCTATAATTAAATTTTCATTTATACGGTTGATTGATAAACCTAACTCTTCAAGATCTATAGGAAAATAATTCTCAGGAATACAGATTGCTCCACCGTTTTCAACTATAAATGGATCTTCAATCTCTAGATATTTTCTTATTTTTTCCTGTTCGACTCGAGTTTTTGATGAACATAAGACCAAAGGAATATGGTTTTTACGTAATCTTTGAACAATTTCTTTAATTTCTCCATAGTCTTCAGTATGATAAAATTCTCCTTCTCTTATAATATATGATTGGAGAAGTGTATTATCTATATCAGAAAAAATCAAATACCGTGACATTCTTTTTACTTTACTTTTGTTAAAAGAATGAAATACTTTATACTTTAACGTAAGAAATTATATAAAAATTTTCTATATTATGGAAAGATTTGTTTTCCCCCCAAAACTATTGTTAATATAAACCAAATAGATAAAAATTAGTGCATACTTTGAAAGAAAATAATAGTTCTAGCAACAGAAGCAGCAGCAGCAGCCTTCAAATTCTTAAAGATTCTATATACTCGGACTACACCAAAAAAGTATATGTCAATGCTATCAAAATGTATTCCAGGTTTTTTGAGATAAAAGAAGGTGATTATGATAACCTCCTTACATTCGACAAATACCAAACGGTTGACATGATTCGTAAATTCATTCTGTATCTTAGAAATGAACGCCAATTATCACATGGAAGAATGAACGTCCTTTTTGCTGCTCTTAAATTATACTATGAGCAAAATGATTATCCATTTGAGTTGTCATGGTCTAGACTAGCACGTTTCAAAGGAAAAAATAACGGCAAGAAAACCCAGGATAGAACATACACAAGAGAAGAGATTCAATTAATGTTACAACATTCCGACTTGAGAATGAAAGTCATTATATTAACAATGCTTTCATCAGGGATTAGGACCGGTGGTCTTGCTGGTCTTCGATTAAAAGATCTTACTTACATTAAAGAATACAAACTTTACCGTATAGTAGTTTACTCGGATTCTACAAACGATCAATATTATACCTTTACTACTCCAGAATGCTCAAATTACATTAAATTATATCTAGAATATAGAAAAAATCAAGGTGAGAACCTAGTACCTGATTCTCCTTTGATAAGACAAAAATTTGATATTGCGTTTGATCCAAACGATATAACAGTAACTTCCGAAGACATACAAGAGAGAATGAGGTATTTGCTTAAAAAAGTAGGAACCATCAAAAATAATAAACCAATAAGGAAAGACAATTTTTACACCGAACAGGAAAAAATCGAAATACAAAAAAACGATATGAAGTGATGCGCTGTCATGGATTCC
>DATDKD010000120.1:0-3456 GCA_036520175.1 Nitrososphaeraceae archaeon | reverse complement strand
AAACTTAAAGAAAGAATACATCGAAGTCGAACCTGAACTGGAAAAAGTAGAAGAACAACCTATGGTGACATCAGCAAATTAGTAGCAATGGAATAAACATCAACATAGCTATTTTATAGAAGAAAATTCTTTTGTTTTTTTTTAATTAAATATGGAGATGTGGGCCTGCATAGGCGTCGATATATTACAATTTATATCCAAGTTACGCTATTACCTATTTTGTAACCTCAATTGTAACTTTGTCGCCGACCTTTATTCCAGATCTTCATACTCTTTTATGCTCATTCTAATGTAGGTGAATCAATCATGTCGATATGACCACTACCCATCATGCTAGAAATATTTGCCATAGCTTCAAGCAAATTTTTCATCAAATCGTCCGGAGAACTAAATGCCCTACGTTGGGACCAAGGGATTTTGCTATTGTCTTTCTCCTAGCTTGTAATCACTAGATCACTAAATGTTATGTATATGTAATGATTGCCTTCCTAGATGCTTCAATCCTTAAACAATAAACTCTTTTTTCATATTATTATATTATATTTATAATAATGGATTTAATTTAATTTTTAGTATTTTAAACGCCATGAAAAATGAAAATTTATTATATTGTATCTATTATCGTAATAATAGAAGAAAAAACCATGAGCAAGAGACAACAAAAATAGTATAGAGTATATTAATGGAAAAGTTGTATGTCAATCCATGCATGTAAACCTTGCCATAAGGTATGCTTATTGAAATATAAAGAGTAATTCTGATTCTGTTCCGTAATTTTTTATATTACATCTATTTTTTATATTTTTTCATTATTACGTTTATAAATATTGAAAAACTTTTTTTATATGCTTTTTTTACATTTTTTGGCATAGTTGGATCTTCAATTATCTTATAAAGATCTTTACGCTGAATACATAATCCTTTTTCTTGAATTTTATAAAACCATTTAATATTTATTGGACTTATTATCACAGTTGCTTTACCGCATCCACTCATACCACAGATGTTTAGGTTATCTTTGCTAAAAGATATGTGACCTTCGGAACACTCACAAATCATGTAATAAGCTACTATGATTATTATGATATTTCTATTTTAAATAATTCTAAACTTGTTATCTTTGATTTGTATAGTTAGCAAGAAAGTTAGTCCTAATCTAAAGGAATTTGATCCTATAGTAAATGAACTTATTAGTCTCAATTTCTAAAGGAATCTTAAAGTATAGATATAGCTTTTTCAATCATGCTAAAAATAATATAAGTGTAAATGCTGTAAATATCTTCTTCATTGACTCGCTATTGGCAGAATAATAAAATCAGTTGGAAGATATTAATTAATATTCAAAATGTCCTTCCACTCACTAGTTGAGCCAATAGCCTAGCAGGGCATTGAAGCGCTGCCAAATTATAAGAGATTTATAAATATTATAAATAAATAATGTATAGAAGTATTCACTATAACCTTAATAAAGTCTAAAATATAAGAATAAATATCTGTGTGTAAAACGGTATGACGTAGGATAAGACTTACGAAATCCTGAATAGCCCACAGAAAACCTCGTAGGGTAGGTGAGAGGAACTTTATCCCTGAAAAAGTGATATAGGGATCTCGCTAAACCTACAGGATAAATTGACGTCATTATACAAGATAGTTATTTTATAAAAGGTTATAATTGGATATTTAGAAAGAAAGATTCTGAATTTAGCTTACTCATCTTGCTGTCATTGATACATATGATTTTTCGTTATTCTTTAATTTTTCTAATAAAATAATTTCTTTTAGCATATGCTCAAGTACATTTTCTTTTGTCTATTTCATTTGGATGGCAAAGATATGCATTAGAAAATCATTGCTCAGTAGAATTATTTAATATTACTAATTAATATATTTAGTATGAAGAGGAACTAAACTAAATGAATAACAAAAGAGCAAAGACATGCATAGATTGTGGTAATAAACTTCTTCTTCCAGAATCAGATAGAAATGAAGTTGTGGTTTGTGAGGATTGTCTTGTACGTATAAAGAAACAGTTTTGGGCATCAGTAAATATAGAAATGACAGATAAAAAACCTTGGATGAAGAAAAAAGATGAGGATGGACTAGATTAGCTATTTGCAATTAAAATTTTACATCAAATTTGGCTTTCCACCTTTTGAATTAATATCAGCTATTTTTCATACCTATTAAAGACCTCGTCATCATCCTCTATTCCTAATATTCAAAATAATATCTAGACTCAACCAGTAAAATGATTACAGTCAGATTTACCTAAGTCTATGAATATAAGGTTAGAGAACAAAGAGATAAGCTATTCTTTCTTTGTATGGTATTTCTTTCATGTATTATTATCATATATCATTTTTGTTGCTATTCAGAATTGTCTGCAAATTCATAATGCTGCAAACTCAAGCACAAAGCATGAGGAAAGTCGCCATAACTGTTGCTTCCTTATCTAGGTTGTATTCGTTGTATTCATTAGCGACAGCAGTACGTGATGCACTAATGATTTTAGTAAATGTATGATAGTTAAGATATCCATTCTCTAGCAAAAGCTTTGTATGGGTTAACAAATGTTTATGCTCTATACTAGAGTGAGTTCAACTGCTTGAACTGCCATCATTGAGTTCTGCCAATTCCATTTTTTTGGCTTGTTCAATGACTATTTTATAGTCTGAACGTTCACCAATCAACGTCTTTAAACATGTGATAAAGAAAGGATAGGCTCCATCAACGTATATCTTGTCATTGTTAGAATCAAAAAATCCTCTTCAGCATGTACACACACACACCACTTTGACTTGACTACTGTCTATAACCTGGTAACTATAATACTAAATAGACAACTATCAGCGGCCAGGTCTATTCCAATAATTTTAGCATCAAAATGATTGATTGCTGCTGTTGATACATTCGAGTTATATGATCTCTTCTTTAGAGATCCTTCAATGTCTCTAGTGTGAAATACATTTCCTCCTATTATAATATATTATCGATGTAATTCTTTATCAATAATATTATTCAATTATCTATCAAACAAACATTAGCCACTTTTTGCTGAACTTCTCATGTTCTCCATGAACTACCGATTCAAAAAGCATTTTTAGGCGTTGTGTAATTGTACCTGTTTTTCCATCGCCAATGGTCCTATTATCAATTTCTACAACTGACTTTACTTCTGCTGCAGTTCCAGTTAAAAATACTTCATCAGCTAAGTATAATTCATCCCTTGCTATATCGCGAATTTCATAGGGAATTCTCTTCTCTCTTGCTAGAGTCAATACGCTGTCTCTTGTGATACCATTCAAGGCTCCCGATGTTACTGGCGGAGTAATCAAAATGTTATCTTTGACAATGAAAATATTTTCTGCGCTAGCTTCAACAACCATGCCATTTGCATTAAGCATGATCGCTTCATCGAATCCCGATTTTAGTGCTTCTACTCGAGCTAGGGCAGAA
>DATDKD010000119.1:0-6529 GCA_036520175.1 Nitrososphaeraceae archaeon | reverse complement strand
ATCAATGGTACAAGTACACTGAAGCTTGTCACCAATATTATAGATAGACAGTGTCTATAACACCCAATTTTTTTATTTTCTAAATTTTAAAATTGTAAGTTATTTGCAAGTAAAACAATACTGTCTTTTGTTATATTATTATAATACCTTTAAATGAATTAATAATGTCTTATAAATCGGATTTTATAGAAAATAAATTTAATTAACTAATAGTTAATTATTCATTTAAAATATAAGTAATGTAATACTTATTTCATAATGTAATAAAAGATGTATTCTAATATACCTAGTGTCTCAAAAGCTATTAAGGATATTCTTTTTTCTAATAGTATTTATATCAATTCTTTAAAATTGGGAATTGCAAATTATACTGCATTAGCTATAAAAATAAAACCAGATGTAGATAGGACAATAGGCTCAGAGGTAAATATCAACACAATAGTCGTATCTATAAAGAGGATTGCTGATGCCTTACAACAAAATCAAGATATTGATAATAGTATTGCTCAAGAAGAAAAAGAGAATTTAGCAGGTGCTAGAATATCATTAACTGGAAGCATACTTGATGTAGAATTTGATAAAGAGATAGAAAATATAGAAAAGGTTTTGGAGCTATTTGATAGAGAATCCGATATTAGATTTAATATTTTTCAATCAAAAAATCACATGAATTTATTTATAGAGAATATTAGTGAAATAAAAAAGATCTTGAGTAGTAACGAATCACCTACTATTATCCCAAGCAAAATAAAGGAAGGTGTTTCAATGATTACAATTTCTCTTCCTTGGGAAGAAATGGAATTGAGGAAAACATATCATTTGCTATCTATAATATCAAATATCCTCTATGATAATCAGATTTCATTGCATAATGCTTTTTTTACTCCAAGCGAAATAGTTTTAATAATAAATGATAGGGATGCTGCAAAAGTATATGAACTCCTTAGAGTAAAATTCTATAAATAAGTAGAAAAACCAAAATCTTTTTTGTATTCTATCATATTTTTTGATGTCTTATGTAATTTGTATTTTTCTTTGAGAACAAATGCAAAATCAGCCATTGTATATATTTTGGATAATTGTTGGAATAATAAGAAGTATCATTCCACAATAATAAAACATGTTATTATTTAATATTGAACTCTTACCTTTACTGCAGCAGATATACAAAAATGCTTTCTGCTGTCGTAATGTTAACATATAGAAATATAGTTGCTGTAGTTGACAAACTTTTTTTAATCTGGCAAATACTATTTCCCCTTGTATATATTTTTGTGGCAGGATATGCATATTCTTCATTAATCAATGAAGATCAAATAGTAATAGGTGGAAAAATTATCTCATACAATGTATTTTTAGCCTTAGGAATGATTGGCTTTAATGTTATGAATAGCAGTACTGTCGCTGGAAGTATTATTTGGAATGATAAACGAAATGGAATGCTACATCAAATTTTGGTAATGCCTTATTCCAAACTTCAGTATATTGCTAGTACACTTTTAACAATAATTGTTATGGGGTTGGCAAGTGCTGCAATTATTCTTATTGCTGGTCTTCCTATAATTGCAGGAACTGTCACTTTTGATATAACCAGTACACTTTATCTCACCTTTGCTTTAATAATGGGTTCTATTTTCTTTGGTTCAATTGCAATTATTATTTCAACACGACTAAGGAGCAATGAAGGTTTTACCGTAATCATAAATACTGTATTTCTATTTTTTGCATTTGCCAGTTCTACTTTTTATCCTCCTCATGGACTACCTGAACCAATGCAATACGCTTTTTATATTAACCCATTAACCTATATCGCAGATATTATAAGAGAAGGTATGTTCTCTGCAGTAGATACATTTACGAATATTAAAATTTTAGTTTTAGGAGTAATATCAGGAATTGCCTTTTTGATAGCTACTTTATCGATGTATAAAATGAGAATTTAAATAAATATAATGTATATATTACCTGCTGTTATTATTATTTTTTAATGCTTTTAAAAAAACATCTTCAATAGAGGGATCGTTTAAGGCTATATTTTCTATTTGAATATTATTTTGAAAGAGAAAGTTTACAGTAGATAATAAGACATTTTGAGGATTATTGGAAGTAATAGAAAATGTATTATCTGTATTTTCTATATTTTCAATATCAACTGAATTTGCAGATAACTTTTGAAAAAAATCATGTATTTGTTTTGATATTGGATTTTGTAATATAATATCTATCTTTTTTGTTGAACCATATTTTTGTTTTAAAAGCTGAGGAGTATCAAATTCTATTATTTTGCCTTTATTAATAATACAAATTTTGTCACATAAATAGTCTACTTCTTCCATAATATGGGTGGTAAAGAAAACTGTTAGACCACGCTTTACCTGCTTTTTTATATAATTTAAAAGATTTCTTCTAGCTCGAGGATCTAATCCTACAGTAGGCTCATCTAAAAATAAAAGATCCATCTCATGCAAAAATTCTCTGGCTATTTGTACTCGTCTTCTTTGCCCAATGGATAAATCTTCATTACGTATTTCTTTAATAGATGTTAATTCAAATATGTCCAGCAACTCTCTTACTTTGTCTTTATTTTTATTACTCGAATTTCCCCATAGAAATCCATATAGTTCCATTGAACGCTCAACTGTCAAGTTTGATTCATAGCTAGGATTTTGAGTAATAACTCCTATCTGCCTTTTAATCTCTTTAAAGTTATTTTTTTTAATATCTTTATCTAATATTTTAATAGAACCCGCTGTTGACTGTAAAATTCCTGTAAGAATATTTATTGTAGTAGTTTTTCCTGCTCCGTTAGGTCCTAAAAACCCAAATACGGTTCCATAATCAATATCAAACGAAATATCATCTATTACATTTCTTTTTATATTATTAGAAGAATATGATTTTACAAGGTTTTTAACAGAAATACAATATTGATGATTATTATCGCTATTATTACTATCTCTCATAAGCATCACTTTTACAACATAACAATACCTATATCATATACGTATAATTCTTGTTGATTACAAATTCCTAATGTTTCCTAGCTTCTTAAAAAAGATCTTCTAAATTGTAATAAAAAATTTCATTTCATTAGTAAACTATAAAAAAGTATGGAAAACATATAGTAAGGATAATTATAATATTACTACGTAGAGAGGGTAATAACTGCTTTGTCTTTAGATTTTAAGAAAATGATAGAAATTGTACTTCAAAAGAAACCTGATATCAGTGCAGAAGATGTCAGAGAATTGATAGACGAGAAAAAAAGAAAGATAGGGGCGGGATATTTGACAGATCAAGGTGCTCTTTTTCTAGTTGCAGCAGATCTCGGTATATCATTTGAAAATAACCAAAGTACTCAAACCTCAATAAAAGACCTCTATATTGGAGCCAATGATGTAAATTTATCAGCAAGAGTGATCAATATTTATCCAGTTAGAAAATATACCCGAAGGGATACAAACGAAGAGGTTCAAAATAGAACTTTAACAATATATGACAAAGATTCTTCAATCAAGGTAAGATTATGGGATCAGCATGTGAGTTTTCCAGAGGAGTACGACGTTAAACCAGGTGATTTGATAAAAATTTCTCATGGTTATACAAAATCTGGATTGGATAATAAGGCTATTATCAATCTTGGTTCAAAGGCAATAATAGAAAAAAGTAGTAGTAGCAGTACTAATGATGACAATTTGGAAATTCCTTCACTAGATGCTATTTCAAAAACAGTGGATGAGATAAAAGAACCAGTTGATAATATTATAGTAACAGGTGTTCTTAGCTCAAACCCTAGAGTATCAAGATATGTCAATTTTAGGAATGAACAAGGCAAATCTCTTCATATACCTTTATCAAATGAGGAGGGAACTAAGACTATACGTTCTATTATATGGAACATAAATGAGGATAAAATCCCGGGAATTTTTACACAAGGATCAAAAGTAAAATTGATTGGTGTTAGAGTTAAGCAGGGGAATCCTCAATACAGCAATGAGGAATTTGAAATACATGGAGATGAAGGTACAATAATTCAAGTTCAACAAATAAAACATGTAGACGAAGAAGGTGCTGAGATTACAGCTGAAGAAGAAGAAGAATTTGACGGAAGCAAAGTAGTAGTTTTAAAAATTCTTTCAATTGGAACTGAATTTGAAAGTTCAGTAAATGAGAATTTTTTGGCGATTGATAAAGAAAATAAAAATTTTATTTCTCTAGTTATCGATCCAAAATTAATAGAAGAGAAAATTTCTCCAGGTATAATTATCGAAGGAATACCTAACCGAGTTTTTGGAAATGTAATGTATTTCACTGACGAGAGTTCTTATATAAGAATAGTCACTGACCAATATGAAAATGCATTTCCCCAGGATTCAGAAATAGAAACAAAAATAAAAAATATTCAAGTTTCTGAGAAGCCATACATTGTCGAAGCCATTGTTTTACAACCACCTAATACCTCAAATATCACTACTAAAAACGGAGAAGATGTAGCTGTTAGTGAGACACTTATTGGGGATGATACTGGAGAAATTAGACTTACAGGTTGGAGAGATCAAAGTTCCAAAATTGCAAAATTAAATGTGGGAGATAGAGTCAAAATTTTAGGAGCAGTGGCTGGAATGGGAAGAGAGAACAGAATAGAAGTAACATTAAAGCCATTTACGGAAATAAGAGAAATGGAGTAATAGTTATATTGATAGAACATGAGAAATGTTAAAATATTTGATAAATATCCGAATCTATGACTTAATTGAAGATTTCTGAAATCAATATTGTAACTTTCTTTATATTAGCTATGTTTTTTTCTTTATTCTTACTTGCTAATAATTTCAATTTATTAAAAATTAATTTATTTGATGATGATGAATACAACTTCTCTATTGGTACATTACAGATAGAAGAGGCTAATGCAGTTGAGATAAATGATAATACCAATCATTCTCAAATAATAAATAATAACGATACCAAAGAAAATGAAAAAAATATAATGTTTAATTCGTCTAAAGAAGTTGGATTAGAAGAAGATGGTAACAAAGGCATACAAGATCAAAAAGAAGGAGAAGAAGATGATGCTCATAATAATTTAGATTTAAAAAACACTACTCTCCTAAATACAGGAGTATCAACAACAACAACAAAATCAGCTAACAGTATAGGAGGTTTTAACTTTGCAGCTGCTGGAGATTGGGCTTGCACTTCTAAAGCAAAAGATACTGTAAAAAATATAATTGACCATGATCCAGAACTAGTTTTGGCTCTTGGAGACTTATCTTACGATAGTGGGGCAAAATGTTGGCTCAAGATTATAAAACCAATTGCAGAAAAAACAAAAATTGTTATAGGCAATCATGAGGCTGATTCTTCTAAAAAACTTAAGGATTATATGAAAGCTTTTGATTTAGAAAAGCAATACTATTCTTTTAATTATCAAAATGTTCACTTTCTAGCATTATCTACTGAAACTTCATATGATGAAGGCTCGAAACAATATAAATTTGCAGAAAAAGATTTGGAACAATATTCTAATGATAAGTCTATCGATTGGATTGTAGTATTTTATCATAAACAGTCATATAGTTCTGGTGGTGGTCTACCAGATGAAAAAGATTTTCGTGAAAACTACCATCCCCTATTCGATAAGTATAATGTTGACTTGGCTCTTCAAGGACATCACCATGTCTATGAAAGATTTTATCCTATAATATTTAATGATAAGAACGAGAATAAACCGATTGTAAGTGCTCAGGATAAAGTTAAAGGTTCAAATGTATATCAAAATCCAGAAGGAACAATATTTCTAACTGTCGGAACTGGAGGAGCAGAGAGTATGACGGTGTCAAAAGGTAAACCATTTTCTGCCGCTAGAGAAGATGGAAAATTTGGATTCATAAATATTTCTATAGAAAAAGATGATGGAGATAAGAACATATTGACAGGTACTTTTATAGATAACAAGAAAAAGCACAAAGTTCTTGATGAATTTGAAATTATAAAACAAAATAAATAGTTTTTTACTATGTAAAACAAAATTGTATTAGCTATCTCCTTAGCAGAAGAGTTTTTGACTCTTATAGATAATTTCGTAATTCTTGTTTAATTATCCTAATATTTGATTTGTTTCATACAATCCTAAATAATAAAGGTAAAAAGTTCAGTGTAACCTGTCTAAATTACATCTGATATAGGATGTGGTTCTTTCCAATGTTAAATAGTTTCTACAAAAAATTTCATATCTTTTGGTAGCTAATTCTACCTAACAATAAACTCATACCATATTAGCCTCAGCTGTTGAAACATCTTTATATAAATATAATGGATTATTTCATTTTGGTTAAGTTTATCCCATCTCTTGATAAATTTTAGTTATACTATGTAAATTCTAATATTCTTAAATCTATTATATCTACGTCTGCTTTGTCATTTTATCTCAATTTTATAGTATATGCTTCTAGAGTAAGGTCCTAATTATTGTACAAGTATATAGTTAATTAAGATAATCAAATAACCAATTATCATCACCCATTTA
>DATDKD010000118.1:0-10269 GCA_036520175.1 Nitrososphaeraceae archaeon | reverse complement strand
TACTACATGAATATATTAATAAATATCCTAATCCAGAGGAAGCATCTAAACATACAATGGAAGCTTATGTTACTATGCGTCACTTTGAAGATGCTGTAAGAAAGGTAAGAAGCCAGAGAGATATGAAACCGGGAATGAAAGCAAGTCATTTACAATACGGGTAAATAAATTATAGGTAGAACTTATTTTATTAATATATTTTTTTAAAATAATAATAATCAAAGTAATAAATTATGAATACCTAACCTAATCACCTTCGGATTGATATAATTATATTTATATATTAAAAGAATTTAGAGTGATCAATTAAAAGGTAAAAAGGTAAGAATAGTTATGGAATTAATACAAATATCAAATATTACAAAAAAGATATCAACTACTAAAAAAACCATCAGGCATACTCAAAGTATATGTCCTGATTGCAACATGATTCTCGATGCAGAAGTATTCGAAAGAGATGGCAAAGTCTATATGACGAAAACATGTCCGTCGCATGGAGAATGTGAAGAGCTATATTTTGGATCTGTGGATATGTATAAAAAATTCAGTACTTATTGGAAAGATGGAAAGGGTGCACATGCTCCCAATGTTATGGTAGATAAATGTGCTTGTCCTACTAATTGTGGCTTGTGTACAAACCATTTATCGCATTCTGGACTGTCTAATATGATAGTAACTAACAGATGTGATTTAACATGTTGGTATTGTTTTTTCTATGTAAAAAAAGGTCTTGAAGGTGCCTATCTTTATGAACCAAATTATGAACAAATTAGAGCAATGATGAAAACTTTAAAAGCAGAAAGACCCATTGCAGGAAACTCTATACAAGTTACTGGTGGGGAACCAATGCTCCGAGACGATATTGTTGAAGTTATTAAAATAATGAAAGAAGAGGGAGTAGATCACGTTCAATTAAATACTAATGGTATCAAGTTAGCGCTTTCTCCTGAAACAATGCGTGAAGTACGAAATGCTGGTGTAAGTAATCTTTATCTATCTTTTGATGGTGTTACGCCTCGTACTAACCCTAAAAATCACTGGGAGGTTCCTTATACTTTAGAATCTGCTAGAAAATGTGGAATGACTGTTGTTTTCGTTCCTACAGTTATTAAATCAATAAACGATCATGAATTAGGTGGAATAATTAGATTTGCTCAAAAGAATATGGATGTAGTCCACGCTGTCAACTTTCAACCCGTTTCACTGACAGGAAGAATGGGCAAAAAAGAACGAGAGAAATATAGAATTACTATTCCTGATTGCATTGAAAGAATTGAAGAGCAAACTAATGGAGAAATTTCTACTGATTCTTGGTTCCCTGTCCCCTCTTGTATGCCTATGACTGATGTAATTGAAGCATTTAGCAAAAAACCAAAATATGAATTATCGATTCACTTTGCATGTGGTGCAGGCACGTATGTTTTTGAAGACGTCCAAACTAAGAAATTGATTCCACTTACATCATTTGTTGATATTAAAGGATTATTAGAATATTTCGAAGAAAAAGCAGATGAATTGCGTTCAGGTGCAAACCGATATTGGGCAATGCTAGACGTCATGAGAAAATTAAATCAATTTGTGGATAGAAGTAAACAGCCTCATGGGCTCAATCTGGCTAAGATGTTTTCCAGTATTCTGCTAAAACGTAATTTTGATGCAGTAGGTTCTTGGCATGTTAGATCATTATTCTTAGGAATGATGCATTTTCAAGATAAATATAATGAAGACCTTGAAAGATTACAACGATGTGATATACATTATTTAACGCCTGATCTTAGAATTATTCCATTCTGTGCTTTTAATGTTATACCTGAATGGTATCGTGATAGAATACAAAAGAAATATAGTATTCCAGTAGAAGAATGGGAAAAAGCACATGGACAGACTTTAGAGGCTGGATTATACCGTGGATTAATGAGACGTGGCAAACCAGAAGCACAAATGGGTTGTGCTGTTTCAGAGATGCATCAAGCAGCCGCTGAAAGCGAAGATCATCGAGCAGTAGACTTAAGAACTGGCATGGCTGGAGCTTAAATCTTCAATTTTATTTAAGGTCATTGTTCTATTTAGTTTAAGTATTTCTAAAAAAGTTAATTATTTTTCACAAGACTTATACTATTTTTTTAATAAAGTTTAATTGATGTTAGTTATTGGAATAAGAATATGTCTACAATGAAATATGTTCTCTTAGAACCAATAGGTGATGTAGCAATTATTAAGATCAACAGACCTGAAGCATTGAATGCAATGAATGTAGATGTAATTTGGGAGTTATCTAAAACAATAGATATTGTGGGAGTAGATGATAGTATAAAAACTGTTATTATAACTGGCGTTGGAGAAAGAGCATTTTGTGCAGGTGCAGATATATCTTACATGGTTAACATCACGCCTATTGATGCGGAAAAATATGCTTCATCTGCTCAATCAGTCTTAAATAAAATTGAAAAACTGGAAAAACCAGTAATAGCTGCAATTAATGGTTTTGCATTAGGTGGAGGATGTGAACTGGCACTAGTTTGTGATATTAGACTCTGTTCAACTAATGCAAAAATTGGTCAACCTGAAGTTACAATAGGAATTCCCCCAGGATGGGGAGGAACACAGAGATTGTTACGTATTATAGGCCCGGCTAAAGCAAAAGAAATGGTTTTTACTGGAAAAATGATAAATGCAGAAGAAGCATATAATATAGGATTAGTTAACGACGTCATTAATTTAACACAAGAAGAATTACCTGAAGCGCCTCCTGAGGGAGAAGAAGTAAAACGTAAAGAATACGAAAAGGAATTGGCAAAGCTTTTAAATAAAAAGTTAATTGACAAGTCTATTTCTATGGCCCGAGAGATTACAAACAATAGTTATAATGCTATTAAGGCGAGTAAGTATTTGATTAATAAAGGCATGGATATGGATATAGACGCTGGTCTCAGAATGGAAATATATGGATGGGCTCTTTGCTTTGCTCATGAAGATAGAAAAAATCTCATGTCGGCATTCCTTAATAAAGATAAAAAGAAATGACTTAAGATAACAATACTTTATCTTGATTGCTAGCGCCTTTACTGGGTTTACATAAGTAAACGTTGCTTTCAATATTTGATGCTGCAAATCCTTCTTTAATGGCTTCCATAACATTGTGAAAATGTCTATCCGTATTCAAGATTGAAATAACTGAAGGACCAGCACCACTAATAGTTAGACCTAATGCACCTGCATTAATAGCATTTTCCTTTACCTTCTCATATCCTGGAATTGTTTTTTTCCTAACAGGTTCTACAATTTTATCATCTAGTCCCTTTGCTATCATTTCCACATCTTTATAGGCAAAACCTGCCACAATGGTACTTGCATTCGAAATATTAGTTATTATGTTTTCCAAAGGTGAACTCAAAGGTAATATACTTCTAGCAACTTCTGTTTTCTTATTTGGAACTGGTATGTTAGGAATTCCAACTACAAGATAAAGATCTTCAGGTGGTTCAAATTTAATAAATTCAAGCGAGGGGAAATGTCTCACTATTATAAATCCTCCCAGCATAGAACTAGCAACATTATCATAATGTTTTGCTCCTGCTGAAGCCCTTTCACCTTCTGCAGAATAACTAATTAAATCAATAAAATTTGTTTCTAGATTAAATAATTTGTCAAAAGCATACGCTGTAGCGACTGATGACGCCGCACTACTTCCTAGACCATAGCCTGGAGGAATTCCTTTAATGATTTGAATATCAATGTTATCTTTTATACTATAATCTTCCATCATTTTCTTAACTACCAATGCTGCAGCATTCTTTTCGTTCTCATAAGGGATTTTCATTCCGTCGTTTTGTTTTATTGTAGATATAGTGATTCTTCCATTCTGTTCTTGTTTCTTAGTTATTATTATTTCATCTACAAAGAGATCCAAAGCAAGACCAAATATATCAAAACCAGGCCCTAAATTAGCTGTTGATGAAGGAGCAATTGCTCTAACTGAATTCATGTCTTGTATATTTAATATTCAATTTCTTCTCCTTGATTAAGTATTCTTGATAAAACTGAAGATAATTCGATTAAACCATTTAGTGTCAGATTAGATATAGCCAGCAATTCTTGATTGAGTCCATTTTGTGAAATAATTCTTATGACATCTTTGCTTAATAAAGAAAATTCCTGATTATTTTCTTTATCTAAAGCTTCTGATAAAGCTGTATCAGAATGAGCCCACCCTAGGATATTTTCTAAATTATCTATTATTAAATCCCTTTTTGATAATACATTTATCTGTGAGGTTTTTAATCTAAGATTAATCGAAGCAGAAAGTAATGATAAGGAAACAAAGTTAATTGGGCTTGAAACCAGTACTCCATCCATTATAAAAATACTAGTTTTACTATCTGCTTGAAAATTTGATATAAAATAATTACCACTAGATCGATAAGCAAATAATTCAATTTGTCCTGGAGTATCAATTAAAATGTAATCGGGATTTAATTCATCAACTTCTAATTGAATATCTTGAATCTTGGTGCCGATCAAATCATGTGACATTATTATAGCACCATTTGGTCCTAATCCATAAGTTTCTATAATATTATTAATGTCTATATGGTTTCGTATATCTACGTCAGGAAGATAAGGTAATTCAGATACAGCAGGATCCAAATTAATGGTAATAGGAAAATTATCATGGTCAATATACCATTGTAAAAGGTTAGAAGTAAGTAAGGATTTTCCTGAACCCGCTGTTCCTGTTATATAAATGGCTTTCATCTAATTTGGTATTTAAATAATAATTATATAATATTTTATAATTTATCATAGAAATGTAATGGTTTAGTAAATTAGTAAATTGATTGATTATTATATAACTATATTAGTTTAGTAATCAGATAAATTGAATTGGAGACTCATTGCAGTATTAGTAAGTTTTTTACCAGTTATTCTTTTATTTATTTTCTCTCCAGTATCTGTTACTGATATTTTTAGTGTTGGAATTGCTCCGTTTCTTATGGCTGTTTTATTTAGTCTTGCAAAAGTCTTTCTTCAAGCATACCGCTTTAAATATTTTGTAGATAAATTTTTGGGCTATAAGGTATCATCATCCTTTAAATTAATTTCTGTAAGAATAGGAAGCGAATTTGTTACCAACACTACTCCTTCTTATATTGGAGGAGAAATTGTTCGAATTGCCTGGTTAACTAAAAACAAAGTTCCAGCTGGAATTGCAGCATGGATTACTACCATGGAAATCATTGCAGATGTTTTTGTTGGAACAATTCTTGCATTATTTGCAGGAATAATCGCACTTTATAATGGAGCAATTCTTATCGGTACTATAATTATACTTATTTCTTCATTTATTTTTGGGTTTTGGTTGATAGTTGTTATTCTTTCAGCGCATTATAATATTCAGCTTCCTAATGTTATAACAAAATTAGTAAGAAGATTTTTGTCATATGAACGTTCTGACAAAATTATTAACTATACAAATTCTGCAATTAGTGATTTATGCACAATGAGTAGAGAAAACTTTAATTCAAAAAGAACAATCAAAATATTTTTTGTTGGAATGGTTCTTACATTTTTTGCATTTGCTTGTCTAGGTGCATCCTTTCTTGTACTTGGTGGTCTCATAGAATCTGATCTGGGATTATATGATTCTATCTTAGCTACTGCAGCTTCAACTGAATTAGGTAGTTTACCTATAACAGTAGGTGGATCCGGATTAACTGAAATTGGGTTGTGGGCATATGTATCTGGGCTTAATAATTTGCCTTCACTTAATGAGGTTTTGAAGGATTCGCATTTAGATGTAATTATTTCTTGGCGAATTGCAACATATCATATTCCTCTTATGATAATGTGGCTTGTGTTAATGAGACTTACAGTAACCAAAAAAATTACGTCGAAAACTGATCAAAAATCTTAAACAATAATCCTTTTTAGAAAAACAATATAGATTCGCCAATTTTCAATTTATATTTTATTATAAATCTTCGGTATCGTCAAGTGGTTGTTGTGAACTTTCTTCAGATTCTACATCCATCAACTGTAATTCCATCAACTCAAATTGATATATAGAATCCATTTCTAACAAAAATTGTGACTTGAGAAATTCTATAGTTTTATCGCTAAGTTTTCCTCGCGACATTTTAATCTTGAATTCATAAACAAAACCCTTCATAAATTTTGATGTATCTTGTGAGGAGGGTACATTTATGCCTTCTACTATCGTTCTTCCATCAGGTAATGCTTCATAAAGTTGTATATCTAGTTTGTAGTCTTCCAAATAAATTTCCAAAATATAGCCTGTTCTATTTATTATTTCAGATTCTGTAAATTGTATGGATTTAATCTCTTCTTCTATCCATTGTGGAATTCCTATCTTTTCTGAAGATTTTTCTGAACTCTTTGTTCTGGGCATTCAAAGTATACAATAAACAAACTAGATAAAAGCTTTGCATAAATTGAATTAAATAAAAAAGATCATTTTTTATTATTGTACTTCTTAAGATATCTATTTGCCTCAATTCTACTTAAGTATTTAGAGGGCTTGATTTTTAAATGTCTTAATAGTTTAATTTGCTGATCTGTTGCAAAATATGGTTTTAATTTGTTATATAACCCTGCATAATTATTATCAATAAAATCGGTATATGCTTTATTTGCTAAACCGTCGGCGTCATTATTTTTTTCTCTAGTTATCCATTCTATTTGCAGATTTTCAAATTTTTTTATTAATATTTTAGTTTTCTCAAAGTAGATCTTTAATTTTTCTGATTTTACTTTATATTTACCTGAAAGTTGGTTAATAATTAATTGTGAATCACCTTGTATCAATACGCTAAATTTGTTGTAGCCTTTGGCAAGTAACCATTCTAATAACTTTATTAATGCTATATATTCTGCAACATTATTACTAGATTCCTTTGAAAAAGGTTCAAAGGCAATACCTCCTTCTTCATAAATTTGATAAAACCGATTATTTCTTTTTTCTTGAATGATAAAACCATAACATGCTACTCCTCCTGGATTTACAGGTTGACACATTCCATCAAACGTGCAATTTAATTTTTTTCTCTGAACTTCATCATCAGCATGCATCCAATTGATATTGTTTATTAGCTATTATTAAATAATCAATCCAAAAGGATATTCTTCAATGCGTTCAATAACTTTTTTTCAATATTAATAATTTAGAGATATGTATTCTGCAAGTTTTTTAATATCTTGTTCAAATATGGTTAAAAGGTTTCGATTATAAATTGTAGCCGCTGGATGATAAGTAACAAAATAGTTTAAGTCATTGTTATGGAGGATTCTACCTCTTTCATTTGTAATTGATTTGATACCAAGGATGTAAGAACTAACGACATTTCCCAGTAAGCATATTATTTTTGGTTGGAGTACCAAGATTTGTCTTTCTAAATATTGAATGCAGATTTTTTTTTCATTAATGTATGGTGGTCTATTATTTGGAGGCCTACATTTTATTATATTTGTAATGAATACATCCTTAAAATTTATGTCATTCTTTGATAATGTGTTTCTTAATATTTTTCCCGCTGCCCCAATAAAAGGCCTTCCTGTTTGATCCTCATAATAACCTGGAGCCTCACCTATTATCATTAATTTCTTAAGAAAACCGCCTTCACCTGGGACAGTGTGTTTCCTAGTACTACATAATAAACATAATTTACAATTTTTTATATCTAAAGCTATTTTATCAAGTGTATCATTTTCAAGCATATAAATATTAAATAATCATTATTATTTATTTAGCTTCAAAAATTAGAAATACTAATAAATCAAATTATAGATGAGAAATACTACATACTTTTATTAAATCATCTTTATTTGAATTATCTATCAATGGGAAAATATATTATTATTATTATCTTTTATAACTAATACTACAACACCTTCATTTAAACATACTATCTATTCCACATGTTTCATAAAACTATTAGTAAGACGGTATTATGCCGTTCTTTTTGTTATTCTTTATTATAGCATATAATTTACCTCTAATTTGTAAATTGATTTCATGTTTCTTTTTACATGCTCTTTATTATAATGCAAATATTAGTCTGTTTTAGTTTTAGTAGATTTTATGCCAATATTGTATAATAAATATATAAATAACTATTCTATAATTATTTCCAAAAAAATTTCTTGTCTAAAAATTCATTTAGTAAATAAATTCAATCCAAATGAATTACTTTTATTGTTAAGCAAGTTCTACAATTGGTAATAGATATTATGTAAAGATAAATTATTTTAGACAAAATTTAACTTGTTACATTAATCAATAGTAAATACTTTACAGGATCTTACATTTATCCTTATTAAGATTACGAAATGAAATTAGAATAAAGTAAAGAATAAAATTGGTTATAGAACGCTTCAGATTTATGATTATCGATAATTGTAATTTTCCTGATAACTTATTATATGATCCTGATAGTTTTGTATGGATAGATGTTTCTAATGAAAACTGCATAAAGATAGGAATAATACCTATCTTATCATTTATTTCAGGTAAGCTAAAATCAATTAAACTCAAAAAAGGAGGTACTAATATTGAGAAAGGTAAAAGCTTAGGTTCTATAGAAAGCCCAAAATATTTCGGAATAGTACGATCTCCCATTAATGGAAAGATAAAAGAAATTAACGAATCGATATTATCTAAACCTAAACAAGTCAATGATAGTCCATATGAATTAGGTTGGTTGTCAACAATTGCCCCATCTAATTTGGATAAAGATCTTAATGGTTTAAAAAAAATAGGGGAGTGCTATATTAAATTTAAATCTCTTATAGACGAATTTCACGTGCGTTGTTTCAAAGCATATCCAGATCATGAAATGTATGAACTTGGTACGGAGTGTGCAGCAACTCTTACAAAATTGGATGAGCTATTGACTAAAATTGATATAGGTGAGATTGTTTATTTGGCATCGGATGATATTACTGCAGATCTAGAATTGACGAGATGGTCCAAAGAGAATTCTCAATCAATATTAGAAATAAGAAAAGAAGGTCCCATCTTTCACTTTCTAGTCAGAAAAGAAAAAAATAATTGAATTTTATTTTTCAATTGGATTGTCAATCATATTTCCCCATTCTGTCCAAGAGCCATCATAATTCTTTACATCTGGATATCCAAGGAGATGTTTCAAAACAAACCATGTATGAGAAGAACGTTCCCCTATTCTACAATATGTAATTATTTCCTTATCTGGAGTGATACCCACCGTCTGATATAATTTTGTAAGCTCATCCGCTGACTTGAATGTACCATCATCATTTACTGCTTTAGCCCATGGTATGTTAACCGCGCCTGGAATGTGTCCTCCTCGTTGGGCATGTTCTGTAGGATATTCAGGAGGTGCAGTTATTTCTCCACTAAACTCTGGTGGACTTCTAACATCGATCCTCTTTATTTGTTCGGAGTTTAACGATTCTCTTACTTGATTAAGGAATGCTCTTAGAGCGGGATTGGGTTCAGAAGGTTTAAAATTTCCCATAGGGAAATTGGGTATATCTTTTGAAATTGGTCTATCTTCTTCAAGCCATTTTTTTCTTCCTCCATTCATGATTTTTACATTTGTCATACCATAATATTCAAAAACCCAAAAAGCAAAAGCAGCAAACCAATTATTAAAATCTCCATATAATACAAGAATAGTATCATTATTTATTCCAGATTTTTGTAATAAAATTGAACAATCGTCTTTTGAAATAATGTTTCTGTTAAGAGGATCATTTATGTCTTTTCTCCAATCAAATAAAACTGAATTAGGTATATGACCAAGATTATAATTTGCTTTTGGATCATAGTCTACCTCAGCTATCCGAACATTATTGTCATTTACATGGTCCTCTACCCACTGTGTATCGACTAAAACATTTTGATTTGCATATTCCATAAATTTAAAATAGTAAACTCTGTTATAAATTTTTTATAAAAAACAAGAAATGCTTTATTTTATTTACGAAGAAAATTTATAATTTAAGGATGTTTAAATAATATATAAATATAAATAATCTTGTTAATAGTTTGTTTTTGTTTTTACTGTGACAAGTTAGTAAAATTAAACCTAAATATCAAAGACTATATCCTTAATTTTATCTATATTTTTTAATCCAATCTTATCAATGATATTTATGTGCTGTCTAAAATATTCAATTTCATAATTTGAACATGTTAAAAATGGGTATGGCGCCGCAGCATTTATAACTTTTTTATTTTGATCAATTCCATTTTTTTTTAACGCAATT
>DATDKD010000117.1:0-8924 GCA_036520175.1 Nitrososphaeraceae archaeon | reverse complement strand
AAAGCTATCTTCTTAGGCATCATTACTTTCCACATAATACTCAAAAAGAAGAGATAAATTATTAAATTTAAATTTATATATTATCAGAATTTAAAAACCTAAAGATATTAGGATAAAAGTAAATTATACTATTAACACTATTCTTTTTCACTCATTATCCATATACCTATTTTTACGAGAAGTTAGGAATATTATTATTAACTAGGCCAAATTGCTTCCTGATATAAAATTAAAAGATGCGACTTTATTCCATCTCTTTAACTATACATTTTCATACCTAATAAATTAATTTTTTGATTTATATATTCAAACAAAGATATTCTTAAGTTTAATTCTGGGTATAACTATCATGTGGGATTATTTCAGATTCAAAAACAATGAAAAGGGCAATAATAAAAATAATATTAGAAATGCGGAACAAGAAAAAGCTGATGATGATGATTTCTATAATTCTTTAAAGTCCTCTAATGAAAATCAAAAGAATATTTTTTCGATTGTGGATTTCCCCGAAAAAATAACAGAAATAAATAATGCGTATCCCTATTTAAAAGAAAAAGAGAAAATAATATTACAGCAGATTATAGAGTCATTAAAAAAAGGCAGGCAAAAAGATTCTAAAAAATTTTTTAATGAATTAAGTAAAGTTAGAAGAGACTTGAATATCTTAGAGACATCAAAAAAAGTTATCGAACAAACTTCAATTAAGCTATCATTAATTCACGACATTAGTGACACATTGGAGGTTTTAGCACCTATCATAAAAGAAGAAAAATTAGTCGCATCAGACGAAAAGAGGTGTAAAGAGGATAAAACTCTAAACACAGAAAAGGAAGGAATGATTACATTCATAAAAACAATGACACAAAATATTCTAAAAGATAGTTATAAAGAGATTGATATTCAATCGATAGATGAAATTGATAAAGTATCTAAAAAAATTATAACTTATAAGGAGAATAAATAATAATAAAAGCGAAAGAATAACAAGGACGCAAGAAACGAATCAATATAATATTAGAACAAGTGAATATACATTTTGTAACCATAAGATTCTTAAGTTTAAATCTAGGTATGTATAGACTTAGTTTCTCATTAAAATATCACTTGAAATAAAATTAAAGAAGAATATGATGATGGAAGTGTGTAAAGGTAGATTAATTATTAAAGTTGAATAGCCTTCTGCATTGATAAATTGCTAATTCTATTATCAAATATAAATACAGTTTGTAAAAGTCACCAAGAAAGAGTAATAAAATTACGCTATAAGCACAAGAACATTATTATTGCAAAACATGATGGTTAGTTTTTATTTATTCTTCTTACCAAAACTTACTATCTTTTTATACTAAATATAACATTTACATATTAACAATGAAACACTCCTAGCATTAGCATAATGATCTAACAACCTCATTTCCAATGTTATTAGAGAATGGTATGTAGTCAATTTAATTAACTCAATACATCATAAATAATTGACTAAATTATGATGATCCCCTTTGTTTCTACTGGAAAAATATTCTAATATTTTTTTATAATCTATTTTTCTCATCATTATATTTAAAATTCTTAATATTGATTGTGTAAGAACGGCTCAATTAATTCTTTAACAATATTATATTATTGAAGAGAAAATAAACAGAATAAGAGAGAAATCTTATTGAAAATGATAGATGTTCATTAGAGGTAAAATCATCACATCGATAACTTTTATAAATTTAAAGGCCATTCTTTCCTAGAATTTAGTATTTGCGGACATTTCAACTATCATCTGGAATTATATGAAATTACTGTTACTGCTATTCTAACTTTTCATTATTTTTCATTCTTTCGTAACTCTGGATTATAACATATGATTTATTCTATTATATAGTTGTGAATAGTTTACATAATTGAAAACTACTTTTTTGAAAATTGTTATTGTTATACAACTTCTTTCTCTCACAACTCAATATAGTGTAGTATTAACTCTATGAATTACTCTGTCTATTACTCAATACACCTCTTTTATTCAAATGTTTACAACAATAACTATCTACAATTCAATATTCTTTATTTGCCTATTAACACAATAATATTCAACTGTCATGGCTTAATTATTACTTTAATTTAAAACTGAGAAATTCAATTATTACCAGCTTTAACAATTAATTCATATCAAATTATTAAATACTATTACAACAATTATCATTTATCGAAAAGGAAAAATAAGCCTGAAAAACGCTCCATTCTTGTCATAGTCTTATCCCTCATTTTCTCCAAAGGCTATGACTTTTTTATTTTCTACCTGATGTATTAGGGAGTATTTGATAAATTACAATTGAAGATTTTATTTATTGGAAGAGTAAAGTTATGAAAAGACTCGGGAATTGACATTGACATATTCTTTCTGAAACCTAATCTAATTTTTCCTAATTTCTATAGCAAAATGAATACTGTAGCAATAATACTAAATTGGAAGTATTATTTAAAGATATGAATATATGTTTTTGATTGATCATTTTTAATATGAGAACGTTTATTGCTATAGACTGTAACAATAAAGAAAAAATCTGGAACATACAGCAAATGATACTGAATTCAATCCCTACTCTAAATGGGGTCATGAAGGCCATAGATCCCCAAAACCTCCATTTTACACTATTTTTCTTTGGTGAAGTGGACGATAAAAAAGTAGAGCAAATTAAAAATAAAATGAATGAGATAACATTCGAACGTTTTGAAATAATTTATAAGAAAATAGGCGTATTCCCCTCCTATAAGTTTCCAAAAGTTATCTGGATTGGTTTAGATGACAATAGTACAACGAAATTGATTTCAATCTTTGAATTAGTGAAATTCAAAATGGAACAAATAGGATTTAAACCTGACAAACATTTTAAACCTCATCTGACATTATTTCGAGTAAAAAAACATATAGCAAACATTAAAGATTATTTAACTAAATATACTGATGTTATGGCAGGTGCTGATATAATTGATAAGATTCATATCAAAAAAAGTGAACTTTTTCCTTCTGGTCCAGTGTACTCTAATATTTCAACGGTCTTTGCAAAATAAGTAACATATAAAATGAAGAATAATAATAGTAAAATTAAGCCTGATACTAAGGATCTGGAGATTGACACAATAACCAATAAAGTTTTAAACACAATTAAGCCTTCATTAAAAGATTTCCAGAAATTAAAATCAATAGAAAACAAAATAAAAGGTGAGATTTATAGTTACAAAATCCCACAGATAGTGGATATCAAAACTGGGGGTTCTTTTGCAAAAGATACAAATCTTAAAAAAGATATGGATATCGATATTTTTATTTTAATTGATAAAAATACAACTGAGTCAGATTTTGAAAAGATAGCACTAGATGTGGGTTTCAAATGTTTAAAGAATTATAATCCTATTACTCGCTATTCTGAACATCCTTATGTAGAAGGGTATGTCTTTCTCAACAATAACAAAGAATATGTAAGATTAAACGTAGTGCCCTGTTACAAAGTAGAACAAGGTCAATGGAAAAGTTCTGCTGATAGATCACAATACCATACAGAATATATGAAGAAGATGCTTACATCTGAACAAAAAAATCAAATTAGAATATTAAAAGCCTTTTTAAAAGGAATTAGAATTTACGGAGCAGAACTATCAATTGCTGGATTAAGTGGTTATGTAACTGAAGTTTTGGTACTAAAGTATGGAGATTTTAAAAGTGTTATCAAAAACATTGCAATGATACAAAGGAAAGGTCAAGTAATTGCTATTGACAATGTTCCCGATAACAATATTGCTGAAAAATTTCAAAGCCCCATAGTAATAATTGATCCTGTCGATGCAAATCGTAACCTAGGAACTGCAATCTCTTCTGAAAGTCTATCAAGATTTATTTTTGGAGCAAGAGCATTTTTAAAAAATCCCTCAATTAATTTTTTTAGTATTAGTAATAGCAATAAAAATATAATAAAGTATGATAAGAACCTGAAAAATGTCTCGGAACTATTACAATATATCTTAGTATTAGAATTTAAATATAAAATTCGAAGTTCTGATATAATTTGGGGTCAGTTAAAAAAATTAACCTTGTCTCTTGCACGACACTTAAATGATAAAGAATTTGAAACAATAAAAAGTGAATGCTATATTTATAATCCTAATTCTGCTAAAGTATTATTTTTATTAAAATTTATTAAACTTTCACCTTTTCTTGAAAAAACTGGTCCAATTATATTTATGGAAAGGGAGGTGTTTCAATTTGTTGAAAAGAATAAAAAAAAATCACATATTATCTGGATAGGAGAAGATATGAGACTTTTGTGTCTAAAAAAAAGAGATAGCACTAATGCAATTAAATTCTTGGAACAATCACTTAGATTAGAGAAAGATAATTTGGGAATTCCCAGAGGATTGGTCAATGATTTAGACAAGGGATTTAAAATATATAAACTAAACAAAAACAAACTAAAAAATATCCATAACCAGAGAATTATTCAGGATTTTCTATTTAAAGATATGAGTTTATTTGAAAGTGCAAATTAACTCACCACTAATTTCAAAGTTAATTTCATATCCAAAATTAGACATATATGAATATCATAAGAGAATGATTGATTTAGATAAAATTGGAGTTGAAGATGCTATATTAGAAGGACCTACCAAATTAGGTGAATTAAATATTTTGGGAAAAGGACATTCAGGTATCGTGTTAAAAGTAACTGCATGTTCTAAGAAAACTATGGCATTAAAAATTAGAAGAGTAGATTCTCGTCGAAAGGATTCTTTGACTGAAGTCTCTAATCAAAAATTCGCTAACTTGGAAGGAGTAGGTCCGCAAATTATTGATCATACAAATGATTTGATACTAATGGAATTAATAACTGGAAAAGGGATTTATGATTGGCTTCAAGACCCAACTACTTTTCACCTTGTAACCTGCACAAATATTATAAATATAGTTACTGAGATACTAGAACAATGTTATAGACTAGATGTTCTCCATTTAGATCATGGTGAATTAACTCGAATTGATAATCATGTAATGGTTTCTGAGAATAATCAAATATCACTAATAGATTTTGAGAGCGCATCTACAAAAAGAAAGCCCTGCAATGTTACATCTGCTAGTCAAGCTTTACTTTTGAGTGGAGGCTCAATTTCAAAAAAAATTTGTAAATTTATTGACATAAAAAATCCTGAATTTTTATTGAATTGTTTAAAAAAATATAAGAAAAGAAAAAATAGAGAAAATTTTGAGGATATCCTCTCTTTAGTCAATGGAAATAGATAGATCCAAAACCATATTGTATAATTCCTTAAATAGTAAGTAGTATATATTCGAAATTTTCTTATTACAGGATAGTTTTATGTTAATCAAAATGACTGAAAAAAGTGGTTCTATGGAATCTTCTAACGATACTATTCCCTTCCCGACATTAACAATTTTATACTTGCCTGGAGAAGCCTCAGAAGTTGTAGAAGAAGTTAGCCAAAAGTATTATAACATGACTTCAGAAGACTGTGTGGGATATTTTCATGATGGAGTAAAACGGGAATATAAAAAGATTACAATCTGGAGCCAGGGAATTGATAGTTTATGGTTTAATGCTATAATAGCTAGAATAAAAGAAGTTGCCAAGGTGGACCAAGTACCTATTGTATCTGGTGGAATAATGTATTCTATATAACCTGTTAAAAAAAATACTTTTAATTATTATTATATTTAACTATAAACTAAATTATTCCGTTATCCAATAACATAATAAAATTATATATCTGAAGAATTTAGAAAGACTAAGGTGGAAAATTTAACAACAACAACAGTATTCAAAATTAAACAGCTTGTAGATAATGGTTCAAACATTACTCTTTCTTTAAGTGAAGATGTTGAATTAGAAACAGTATCGCAACAACAAATGATATTGGAAGCAGTGGATAGAACTGTAACAGATGAGGAAGTAAAACAACAAATCAAACCTTTGCTGGAAGCAATTTTAAGATCCCAGCCTCAAACTGTTATCAAAACATATCCTAAAACTATCATTCAAATAACTATGCCCAAGAGAAGATATGAAATGATGGGAAATCCTCAAGTTGGGGAGACTCTGCAGGTAGACATTAAGAAATAAGGGTAGTAAGTATATTAGTTGAAGAAATGATGTTACTATATTGTATATTATCCCTTTCAATCTTAATTTCAGAGGTAATTGTTATCCCAAGAGAAAGTTATTAATTTTTACTATCAAAAAAATCATATTATATATTCATTCTAATTTTAGCTTCGGTGCAAGTCAAAAAATTTGATATTGTCATAATAGGTGGAGGTATCTTAGGAGTATCTCTAGGATACTTTTTAACTTTACACTCTGATGCAAATATTGTAATACTAGAACGTGAAAAAAATGTTTCCAGTCACACTAGTTCTAGAAACACAGGTAAAGTCCATGCACCATTCTTGTATGATCCGATAAAAAAAAAGATTTTTGCGAAGATATCTTTTTTAGGTTATAATATGTGGGAGACATATTCTAATAGAAAAAGAATCTCCTTTAAACAAGATGGAGTTTTAGAAATAGCGAAAGAAGAAAAAGATATCAAAGTTTTAAAAAAATATTTTGAATGGGGGATAAAAAATGGATTAGAAGAAAAGGAGATATACCTTTTAAATGACCAAGAAACAAAAACGATTGAACCAAATATCCTATGTCATGGATCAATATATTGTAAAAGAGATGCAAGCGTTGACTATGGTTTACTAACTACTACTTTAAAAAATGATTATCTCTTGGCTGGAGGAAAGTTACTTAATTTGCATAGAGTCGTAGGTATTAAAAATAAAAATGATAATTGTGTAATTGAAATAGTTACAAAGAATAGAGAGAGAAAAATCATCAATTCAAAATATGTTATTAATACAGCAGGCGGGCATTCACTTGATATTGCACATCAATTAGAAATTGGATTAGAGTTATTTGATTTACATTTCAAAGGTGAATATTGGAAGGCTCCATCAGAATATGAAAAACTCACATCTCATAGTATATATTCAATTCCAAAACGACAGAATTTTCCATTTTTAGATCCGCACTGGATCATAAAAGCAGATGGGCACTGTGAAATCGGGCCTAACGCGGTCCCTGTATTTGGGCCTTATTCATATAATTTAATTGATAATTTCAAAAACTTTCTTCCTAAAACAAAAGAAATTTTTTTTAAAAAGGGATTGTGGTCTCTTTTTTACAATCGAGAATTCTTATCATTGTTAACCAATGAAATTGCTGGCTCCTTGTCAAAACGTATTATGATTCAAAGAGTAAAAAAATTCTTACCAGCTTTAGATACAAAAAAATTTACCACAAGAGGTACCGCAGGAATTAGGTCGTTACTGATCGATGATAAAGGTAACTTCATTCCTGATACACTATTGTTAAAGAATTCAACATCACTACATATTTTAAACTACAATTCTCCAGGAGCAACGGGGGCACTACCTCTTTCAGCTATGATCGTGCAAGAATTAATCAATGATAAACTTATAAAGAAAGTAACTAAAGCTAATCAGTTATGGAATATAGAAGATATTTATTCTAAAATCAACTTTTGATGGAGTATTCTAGTAACAATTAAAAATTATAATTATTTCCCTATTATTCAAATGGTAAAAGTTAATCAGCAATATCAATATATTATCTTTGATATTTATTCTAGTTCAGGTACTAAAAAAAAGCCGAAAAGGGGTTGTGGTCTAGTTTGGTAGGATACCAGCCTCGGGCGCTGGGGATCGTCGGTTCAAATCCGGCCAACCCCATTCAAAGTTCAAGTATATTTTAACAATAAAAAATATATTCTTATAGAGTTCAAACATAATGTATTTTATTATTTATTACTCGATTCTAACCTTCAATCAAAAGTAATTGCGTAAATATATTCCCTTTAAAGCATGCAGATTCTTGCCTATCGTTAACACTATTGCATTAATTTTTTAAAAGTTATAGTTAATGTAACAATGTATGAAATCGTTAGAGTATTTTTGATTACTTTCATTTTTCATAAAAAGAGAGAATGATTTACAAAAATGGCATGAATTACTATTAATTATAATAATATTCATTCAATTACAGATAATTTATTCTTCACTCTTATATTATCCCATGATGGTCATGTAGGTTTGAACAAATCCCATAATAACAAAAATAACACCAAGAAGTGAGACATAACATTTGTGCAACAATGAGATTCTCTAAGACCGTTTTTAATAATACCGGTATTTCACATCACAAACCATTTGCACATAACAAATCAGCTAAATACTCATTGCATAATCTAAAAAATCTTACAAATAGGCTTTTTATTTCTTAATATTATACTCATTGATTGTGAACCTCCTTTTGCTTCCAAACGGTTTGAAGGCGTTACCTGCCCCATGATAAAATTTGGAAAAAAATTCAACATAAATCAGTCTTGCTCCCTGTATTCCAGGTTCAAAAACTCCAATGATAATATTAAAAGTGTGACCTATCAAAAAGATCATAATACCTAATATACTGAAAGCTATTGAATTGTCTAAAGATTTGAGGAAGATAAAATCGATAACATGTGCAAGTATAACTGAAGCAAGCAATATTCCTACAATTCTCGTATAAGAAAGTATGTGACTAATTATTGATGGCAATTCCATAAGCGCTCTCACGCCTTCACCATAAAACATCATTCCTATACCTCCCAAGAGTAATGCAAAATAACCAGCTCCTTGAAAATTCTGCAGGGGGTTTATATTTACATGATTTATCATTGCCAAACCAACCAGCGCAATTCCCCAGCCAAACAATAGCCATCCAACTTTGCTAATTATATGTTTTATCTGACGCTCTCTCATACTATTGAGTATTCCAAGTATTAGGCCAAATGAAACCATACCCAATCCAACGTATCCA
>DATDKD010000116.1:0-9486 GCA_036520175.1 Nitrososphaeraceae archaeon | reverse complement strand
TATTCCTTTAATTGGTTATAACTTATAAACGCTTTATACATAATTTTTGTCTTAGTTGTTCCTCCATTTGCAGCGTCCAATATATTACTCACTATTTCCGTTCTACTTCTATATTTCATATTTTTATATAAGTGATTAATTATTTTAGTTTAATATCAAACTCAAAGATAAGATAATTATAGTACATACATATTTTAGGACCAATTTAGAATCAGTAAATCGATTTTATCGATAAGATAATTCATATAGTTAAATCAAAGATTTGCCATACAATTTGTCTAATAGGTATAGAAGTAAATATCCATGAGAATAAATCTATCTACATTCATTTGTTTTAGTGTTGAGAAAAGTCAGCAAGACTAATTATGTTATTAAAGATATTGATATTGTTATTTATACAATTTATTTTTATTCTATTACTTCTATCTGTAGATTTGTAATAGCTGTTGTCTTTATTCTATGATATGTCTTATAACTCGTAATTATCATTTCCAAATGATTTCTGGTTGTGTATCCGATTCATCTTCTAATTCGACTTGTGTACTACCGATCATAAATGACAGAGAAAATAGTGAACTATTCGTCTGATTAATACATTCGCTAAAAATATTCCACTATTATTGTAGAATTAGTTGTTGTTTAACGTTTTAAAGAAATCTTTATATAGATAACAGATAAAGTAATACTGCAATTATTCCTGCTAGTAAAAAATTACACATTCTTGTGTAATTTGTTGTTGTTCAACGGTAGTGGGATGACTTCTGCTACTAGTACGAGTAGCAGGAGTAATTGCATTCTTGTGTAATTTGTTGTTGTTCAACGGTGGATAACCAATAAGTGGTTATCCAATTGTGATAACTCGGTGAGAGTTAATCACCAGTGAGGTTGTAAACTATCCTCGGCTATTATATAGCAAAAAGTCTATTTAAAGATTTTTCAGCAACTTTAATGATTACATTAGTAAATTTTTTCAATCTACCTTCATCTAGTCAATTAATCCCATTTTTGGAACTAATGATTACATTAGTAAATGAGCTTTTTAAGTTAATTTATTGATTTTTCAGCGTTTAAAAAATTTTCATCAAAAATCCTTAACAATAACTAATGTGTTAAGATAAATAAAATTCTTGATGTCCACGTTCAGAGGATGGGAACCTTTGCACTGAATAAATTGATAGATAGACAAATTTTCATCTTAACAAAACTATAACTCGATGCTAGTCTTCTTCCAAGAAGACATGAGTGATTTGCTCGTAGAGTATAAAGGTCAAGTAATAATTAAAGAATAAATATTCTTACTATATCTTTTCATTATAAACCTAAATAGTAAATGTCGTTATTAGGGTTCATCTATGTCTTAAGGAAAGTTGGTCGAGAGTAGATTTATCCATGTAGTAGGGTTCTACTACCTTGTATTTAGCTTTTATTATTAGAAACTTATTTCAAATTATTTTGTTCTAGCATTTAAATATTTTAGATATATTTTCAATTGAAAAATAATAATTAGAATTGATGAATATATTAAAAGATAATCTTCGAATATTATAAAAAATAAGAAAGGAGGAAGTTAAGGTCTCAACGGTGGATTGTCAAAGCACACAGCTACACTCTAAACGGTTATATTGTTACCGAGTTAGTTACTATATTTGTTCTGAATGTATCAAAATCAAAGTTTCGTCCTATTCCAGCCGAAAATGAACTTAATTATACCTCTGTATAATTAAAATTAGTATTGCATGCTGGTGGCGTATATTTGTTTTCTACCACATTTCCAAACATGAAAAACCTATTAATTGTATTTACCGAAATAGAAAATGAATGAGCCGGTTTATTATGATCAAACAAATAAAAATAAAAATACTATTATATCATATCTCAAAAAATTCATTTGCTGTTAATTCAGCTAAATCAACTGTTGGGATAGCTTCTATAGTTATAACGTCTCTTTGTAATTTTATAGTAATATCATCAAAAATAGCTCTAAACAGAGAATATTTTTTACCATCTTTTGTTTCTTGTACACTATCAATGATGACTAAGTTGTTGTCCAGCATCCAATTTATTTTTCTATAAAACGAAGTATGAGGGAGTTCGGTATATCTTAATATCTCCTGTGCAGATACTGGTTTTTCCTTAATAATGTTAAAGATATCTCTTAACTCTTCATCTGCTAATACTGTTAGGATGACATTTATCATTTTTTTATCCCTTATGAACACTTATAACAAGAATTTTCATCTTAGTACATATTATTTATACTTTGTTTTATTGATAAATATTCCCAAATGTGGGAATTAATTATGTAAGGAAAAAAGTCATATAAATCCAATTATTGCATTTAAGTAAATTGCCTTACATTTTTGTTAAGAGTATGATAGAAATTTTTGTTTCTGTATGTGAATACTGTTATCTGATTAGTTAAAGCAGTTATTCATAATCTTGTTTGTAGGAATATTACAAAAGATTATACCACATTATACCACTTTGTCCGTATTTTTTTATCTTGATCCCATTTTTGGTACTGGATTTATAAATTAGATGATTTTTATCTTTAATTAATTTAAACTTAATATAGTTTCTATTATTTCATAAAATTTTTTAGATCTTTTTCTTTTCCTTGAAAAGGATATCTATGTGATTGTGTAGCATATTCTTGTGCTGCAAAAGCATTTCATATACAGTCCAATTATCTACGTCCTCAATAACAGAAGCCAAAGTGTTCATGGCAACTCTTATGGCAATGATAGCTTTATCGAAAGATTTTTGTGTTTTTGCATCTATGTCAATTATTTTAGTTTTAAAGTCCAAGATATCATATGGATTCTCAGAGCTTTTCATCTCATTCTTTAACTCACGAACTTGTCTTGATGAGAGTTTTCGTTTCTTTATCAATTCAGCTAACTTTGATTGTTGTTCTTTTTCCTTTAACGGTAGCAATTCATCTCCTATACTTACACTTAAACTACCAGTAGAAAGCGATTCAACAACATCTGGAGGTAGATCCAGCAATCTTATGCGTTTATCTACATAACTGACACTTTTTCCCAACCTGGCAGCTAACTCTGATATTCCTCCCCATCCATAATTTGTGACATATGCTTGGAATGCATTAGCTTCTTCTATTGGAGTGAGATTTTTGGAATGAATATTTTCTATTAATGATACCTCGAATGCATCCTTATCATCTAGTTCTACTACATGAGACAGAATTTTTCTCCAGCCAAGCATCTTACAAGCATTATACCTTCTGGTACCTGCAACTATTTCATATTCTCCATCTTCAATCATTCTAACAATAATAGGATGTAAAAGTCCTTTTTCCTTTATAGAATAGCATAATTCAGCTAGATCTTGATTGATATTTCTTCTATAGGAATATCTAAATGGTTTAATTTTTGAAATATCGATGTTATCTAACAGTCGATTTATGCTGTTTGAAGTAGAATAGATTCTTTGCATATCTTGTATTCTTGTATAAAGAGTATATAATCTTATTTCAATTTACCTTATTATAGTCAATTATTCCCATCTATGGTACTAAATTAACAATAAGAATATTTTCGTTTATTATATATAGTCAATTAATCCCATTTTTGGGACTAAGTAAGGAAGTATATTTCTATTACTAAAGAAAAATTATACATTTACGAGAAGATCATGAATTTAAAAAGTAGAAAATACTAATAAATTTCGAGTAGCAACATAACAGTATGTTGAGATATTAAAATAAAAATGTAAAAAAAAGAGAATACTACTCAGGGTAGAATAAAAGAACTCAAAGTAGCACTATGTGATAAATAAAAAGAAGAAATATTGTATAAATCATAGATAAGATAGGAAGATAGCAAGAAGCAACAGATTGAAAAAGCATAGTACATGATATTGTTTTAGTCCTTTTAATTATAGAATCAAAAAAGGATAATAATCTATCGATAGTACAGAAAATTCATACAGAGCAATTAGGAAAGTAATAGTGGATTTGAAAATTTGATTAATTAAGTGAAAGATGTATTACTGAAAAAATCCCTAAAAATAATTTTAAAAGAGTAAAAATAGTTTTAGATATTGTAGAGGACTATTGGAGAATATGTTATCATATATGGAGAATGGAGAAATACTTTGCTATCAGAATAGAATATAGGATAAAAAAAGTAAACTGAATGCATTATAGCATATTTGGTTTAGAAGTCTAAAAATAGTTTAACAAAATATAATTGCAAGTTATAAATATGATTCAATTTCTTTGTGCAATAGTTCAGCAAATACTACTCATTTAGTTTTTTTACTTTCCATTCAAAGAAAAAACAATATACTAATCCCCAAAAATGGAGATATTAATAAAGAAATATCTAAAAGAGTTTAAGTCTACCACAGTCTTTAACATTAGTCATTGTCATTCAACATACAACTAATTACAATGATTATTCCATTTTTAATTATAGTCATTCCAATTTGTATGATAAGAGGAACTCATGGGATTTTAAGAGTTATATCAATTCTATTTGCAGGATTCATTGGGTTTTTAGGAGTCTATTACCTTATCAAGTTTCTCAACTTTTCTGATTTTTCTGAATCGATAATTAAGCCTATTTACTTATCTTTTCTTATTGCAACTGGATTGTTGATATTAATTACACAAAAGAAAAAAAGTGTTGAATATAGATTTTTCAAAAATACAATTAATAAACAATGATTGAGATGGTAGAAAACAATTTCATACTTTTATTACTTGCATTAGCTATATTTAGTATTAATGCAATTTTTCGACAAAATTCTCGATCTTTCCAGATGACTATAATAATTTTTATTTTAATAATGATTTTTGGAGAAGTGGTAATTAATTTTACAGATATAAATGATAGTATTAATAGAAATAACACAATGGAATTGGAAGTAGAAATACAATTTGTAGCCTTGGTTTTTTTGTTAACGGTAGTCTGGTTTAGATATTATAAAATTTTGAAATCTAGAAGAAAACTAGTAGAAACTATTGAATCAATATTAAAATAGAATATTTAATATTTTAATAATTGTCTTTCAATTTCCATCCCAATCAACATTTTTAATTTTCTCTTGGTTAATTCGATTAATTCGATATCAATAAGGATATGACCATATTCGAAGCTATTCTTTATAGGTTGTAGAGGTTTCCCTTGGGGCATTAAAAGAATAATGAGTTGGTTTATTATCCAATAGAAACATTTTCAAAATTTGGTATGCCCTATCTGATTTTACAAAAGAATAATGAGTTGCATGATGATGATAATATTACAGAAAAGATTATAGTATCATCATATTTTGTTATTCACTTCTAGGCTACGATTTTTTATATATATTTTATTTTTAAATTTACCATTTAAAATAACAAATAATTTATCTGAAGGAAGATGTATAATAAAAATTCCTATTATTCCTATTGAACCTCCTAATATCGCCATCGAAATATTTAACGGTAAAATCATAGCATGGCCCATCATATTAAGTAAAACCTGAAAGATAATGGTAAGTATTATTGTAGAAGAAGCCAGAATAGAAGTTATAGAAGCACCTAATTTTTTGATGCCAATGTTATAAAATAATGTAGAAGATAACGGTACAAAGGAGAACAAAAATAATATCCAAAGTTCTTCTATATTTAAACCTTCAAAACTGAATATAGTATTTTTTGTAACTGTAAATATTACAAATGATATTACTATAAATGCTAAACCTGATAAAAATAATAACAGACCTGTAATTTTTATAGGAGAGTCATTTTTAACTAATTTAGCAGTAAATAAATATGAAGATGCAAGACAAATAGCAGATAGTATTGATTCAAAATCTCCTAAACTAAAATAGTTGATTGATGATGATCCTGTGTTGTTACCTAAAGAAATGGTTATGAAAAATCCTATTATTGCTAGAAAAACTCCAAATATCTGTGTTCTTGTTAGCCTCTCTTTTAATATCAAATGTGCCAAAAATAAAACTATAGTTATCTCTAGAGCCCCTGCAATGAGACCATCTTTTGAAGCACCTATTCTGCTGGCGGCGTCATACCATGTAAAAATACCAATAGATAAGAATATAGCTGCAGGAAATAACAGTCTAAAATTCTTAAATATAGTATTTTTAAAAATATTTATAATAATATTATTATCATCATCATTGTCATTTCTATTATTATTTCTTTTTGATGTAAAATGAATAAGCAATAAGATTCCTCCGGAAATTGGAAGTGAGATGCTTGTAATAGTTATTACTGAAACTTGTAAAGAATTTTGAATAAATTCTGCAAATATAGATTCGAAGGAGAGCAAAATTGCATGAGCAAAAACTATAAATGAGTATTTTAGCATCTCAATTATTTCTGATTGTATATGTATTGCCAGAGTATAAATAACTACGTAATATTCGCCCTTAAAATTATAAATTTAATAAAAATATCTAAAAAAGAGAATATTATTGAAATATCATGATAGATTTTGCTGTGTTATACATCGTATATTAAATCTTAATCCCAGTTTTGGGAATATGTATCTAATTCAAAAGTTAAAATTCAATAACTTTATATTATAAAATGATATTTTTAGCTCAAATATAATGGATCAATGTATTACCAGCATAAGAGAAGAAATAATGAAAGTGGTAATGAATGAAACTACATTAAAAATCCTTAATCAAATAATAGATAATAATAGCAATAATGATAAAGATGGAAATACATTGTCAATTACAAAAATAGGCTTAACCAGAAAGCAATTCTATACCAAGTTAAATGAATTAACAACTAGAGGCCTTGTAAAAAAAGAAAAAGGAAAATACTATCTTACTACATTTGGAAAAATAGTTTATGATTTAACTTTTGAGTACAAATGTAAATTAGATTCAGTTATAGAGGATTGTTGGAAATTCAAAGCTCTAGATTTGTTAGATATATCAGATGAATTAACCAATGGTGAAAAACAAAAAATAATAGAACATTTGTTTAATCAAATTAGTAAAGATAAGGTGGAACAGATGAAGAAAAAGGAGAAGGAAAAAGAAAATGATATAGATCCATCTAATGAAAAAGTGCGTCTTCCCTACATACAATATTTACAAAATAGAAGTCTATCTTAAAAAATTTGAATCCTTTTTAATAATCTAATTTTGATATACATATTAAAAAATAATAATAAATAAATAACTTTGTACTCTAAAAATCCAGTAAGTGAGAAATTAATAAATCTTATAGAAAATAGTGGATATATTTATAGAAACCAAAAAACGGATATTGTTATTAGAGATATAATATTAAATGTTTTGAACAGAATAGGCAAGTATTATTCTAAAGCCTTGATATATCAAATATGCAGTCTGTATGGTTTGAGTCAAAATGAATTATTATCCAATTATGAATTATTTGAAAATAGTTTAACAAGAGTTTTGGGAAAAACAGGATATCCAATAATCCTTAGAATAAAAAAAGAATTATTGAAATATCTCATACTGAATAAGTTTGAGATTAACACAAAAGATATCTTAGATCCTTCCTTTAATGTACCTCAAATAATTGATAAATTATCTGAATCTTATAATTATCAATTAATATCTGAAAATCTAAATAATAAACGAAATCATATGATTTTATTATCTACTAATGATGATAAACATATAGAAAAAATTATTACTAACCTTGTCCAGATTTCAAAAAGTATTAGAGATATTAAAAGAGTAGTAATAGTATTACATGATCAATTTGATGAAAAAAGATATTTCAGATCTGTACCAGATATTGATATCTATTATATGAATGATATATTTTCTTCTTCTCCTCCTTCTTCTTTTGAAGAATTTTTTAAACATAATAATAAGATTGACCTTATCAACTTTGAACAATTTAATAACACAAATATTCACGTGTTTTGTTTTATAGATATTCAAATATTACGCCAATTCAATAACTATAAAATCCTAAAAATACTTGAAGATAAGTTTGAACAATTATATAATCTTAATGAAACTATACAAATTTGTTGTATCTATGATGTATCAAATTTTTATACAAAAGAATATGAAATAAAACTATTAAGGGATTTTATCAATCATCATGACATGGTAATAGTAGATGAGCCATTGGTAATGTATCAAAAATTGGATGTAAAGAATGATATCGTAAAATGAATTTACAGAGTTTTTATAAATTCAGAAAAAGATTTTTGTTTATAGTAGGTTTATCTTTATTATCTGTTATATTGCTAATCTCTTTATCTCCAGAAAACCAAAAGGAAAATGTAGGTAATATTACAAATCCTATTTCAATTATTATTGCAGCCTCATTGTCGGTTTTAATATTATACCGACAAAAGACTGATGGCGAGATTGGAAAGGCTTTTCTAATGTTAACCTTAGGATTAGTAGTATGGGCCGTAGCTGAAATTCTATTCACTTATTCAGGAATAATAACATTGGAGTTAGAAAGAAATATAATGTTATCTGATTTGCTTTGGTTAATTGGTTATGGACCTCTAATTTACTATAGTTTAAAGATGTATGCTTTATTTCATAATTATTCAACTAAAAAAAGCATAGTTGTAATTCTTATTATGATGAGTGCTTATTTAGTCTATATTTTACCTTTTATATTAGACACTTATAGTTCCTCATCTAATGAGGATCTGCCATTATTATATATTAGTATATCGTACCTTGTACTTGATTTAGTTTTTATTTTTCCTGCATCTTTAGTAATTTTAAATTTGGGAATTTTTGATAATAAAAATCAAGGAGTTTTAACATTTTTTCCTTGGATGTTTGTTGCAATGATTATAATAGGAATAGCGGATAGCATTTTTGCCTATACCTCAGTCTCGGGATATTATCAATTAGAATGGATAACAACTCCTATCTATACTTCTGGATATCTTCTCATGGCTTTTGGTCTTTATTGGCACTATAAATTTTTTATTTATAAATGAAAAAAATATAAAATCTTGCTATATCTCTTCCCGTTCTATCTTTATTTTAATTTGGATACATAACTAATTGATGTTTAATATTTCTAAAATAACAATCATTTCATATAGAAACATATTTCTTCTTTCGTCATTGAAAATTATTAATGCATTAAACATAATACATAGAACTAAGAAAAATTATATTAGAAATATGCTACATATTATTTACAAATTAAAATTAGAACAGTTCTATCATTACATTGTATTAGCTTTTGTTAATGATTTAAAACATAAAAAATAAACTTAGGGATTGTCAAAGCAAAATGCATTACTTTGAATTTGTACATCATCTCCTCGGGTAGTTATTGTATATGTCTCTCCATTATTAGTAGGACCTACACTTAAATTAGAGACTTCAACACAATATTGTTTTGCTTTAATCTATAGTGGTAATTCTTTGTTGAAAATTAATTCCAAAGTGGAAAAAATATTGTAATTGTTTTACAAGTACTATGACTATTTCCGAATCGGAATATTTGTATAAGCAAAAAATAGAATAACTATA
>DATDKD010000115.1:0-2127 GCA_036520175.1 Nitrososphaeraceae archaeon | reverse complement strand
TTCTGGATGAGACCAATGGACTACACACCAGGACAACCAATTCCATTAAAGAAGAATGCTGTTTTCGTAAAGGGTTGGGAAGAAGGTTAACCTCCTGTCCTCAATTGAGTCCTAAAAACTCTTTTTTTAAATTTTTATCTTATTAGATTCTTTCTTGAATACATGAACTAATTTATTTTTGTTTTTAAACTAAAATTCATAGAATCTAAATATTATTATCGGGTTTAATATATAAATTAAAAATAATTGTCGACTTGATTTTTGAAGCTCGTTTAATAATAATATTAACTTTATACTATCAGTAGCAGCAGTAGTTTTTCTATATCACAGTTAAACTCAGAAATTATTTGTCCTCCTTTATACTACTTGTTGATTTTATATAGATGAGTGATGGAAATGTTATTTAATTTTAAGAAAGTTTGCAAATACTATATGTTTATGCACATTATTAAGATTGTTTATAGAATATAGTTTCAGCAGGTAAAAGCAAAATATATTATACCTCATTCTTATCCTTTTCCAGTTCTTTGAGAGACAAGAAGTTTTTTAATTAGCAAAATATTGTGTGAGGCATATTGGTAGAGTGGAATGAACAAATTAAAGCTCATCTGATGTGGATATGGGGTGAAGAAGAGGGTTTTTTGAAACGAGGTAAAGAAGGGATGCTTGTTATCACTGATAGACGCATAGCTTTTATTTCAAAAACAAATATGACTTATCGAATATATGATGTACACTCTATAAGACAACTTAAACGATTCGAGGAAGGTGAAAATGTATTCCGTCCATTAGAAGGATACAAAATAAAAAATTTAGAAGATGATCTTAATAAAAGTGGTGAAAATCTTGAGTTACCTTTTAGACAGATCTTAGATATCACTCAACATGAGAAGCGATGGGGAACGCTGTTAAAAGTTAATGCTAACTTTATAGACAAATCAAAGATATACAAGTTTTCAATTGTTAAAGGTTGGGTAAAATACCCACTTAAAGATCCGATTGAATTTCAGCGCATGAATTGGACTGATCTTATTAATCTTTTTAAAACCTCATGATGATAAAACTTCGTACGAGTGTTTTAGTAAAACAGCATGTATTGTAATCCAATAGATTGATAAATACGATGCCACTCTTTGAGAGTTGCATTTACTTTGTTTATAGGTGACAATGTTTTCACATCAAATGGAAAGACTATTGGCAAGATAAGTAAAATAGATAATGAGCATTTCACAGTATATAACCGAGGCCTTATCCAAGATGAGGAATTTCAAATTCCAATTTCTGCCATTTCACATTTTGACATAAAGATAAGTGGAGGAGATTCATCTGTCATACTAAATGTAAATGAAGAGCAGATTAAACATGGATATGAAATTGTAAGCAAAAAGCCTAATTCAGAACTTGTAAACGGTAAATACAATTCCCAATATAAAATATCACTAGAAAAGGAAGTAATTCATTATGAAACAATACAGCATTTTGAGGAAAATGTTGCTTCTCCTACTGATAAACTCCCTTCCACTGAAGAGTATATTTGTGATATGTGTATGGAAAAGTTTAACAATCCTGACAAGTTGCAACAACACCGAGCAGAGAAGCATTCTGCTGCAACTGGAATTTGAGGAAAATCTACGTTATTGAGGTCTTCAATGGCTGTAGTTAAATTCTCTCATTTATATTTTGTTTAAAAGTATAATTCCTATCTGCTTTATGCATAGTATTTCACTATCTTCTCTCATAGGCGTTTTGTAGCGCTATATAGTCATCGACTTCTTCTTCTTCTAGTCTTGATCTTATTGTTGTACAAATAGATATGCTATCTGAGATTATTAAGCCGGATTATAGGAGATATATATTTTGGTAATACTAATAATTCAGAGAGTAGTAATATCTTTAATAAAGCCAGCTTAATGCTGTAGTTAATAATAATATCCATTATAAACTCCTATCGATAGTTTTGTTGAAAGTACGTTCGGTAACTTTCTTTGATGATATTGATGATGATGATGATAATTATTTAAGTACTGCATATACATTCTTAATGATAAATAATGCTAGATGGAATTTAAAAATTTTAATTTTAATTAATTGGCATTTTATCCGTTATAGTAACTTTGGTTTATTGAA
>DATDKD010000114.1:0-2831 GCA_036520175.1 Nitrososphaeraceae archaeon | reverse complement strand
CAATACTATGTAATTTTTCATAAAGTAAAATACCATTCATTTTAGGCATTTTCAAATCTAGCAAAACGAGATCATATGTATTTTTTTTAAATGAATACAATGCATCAATAGGATCGGTAAAAGCATCAACGATATATCCATAATCTTGTAAATATAATTTAAATAAATTATTAATATCGACTTCATCATCTATTATCAGTATTCTTTTACCATTTGATTGAAACATTTACATTCATTAATCAATGAACATTATTCTTTATAAAAATTGGAGATAAATTTTAATATTATAATAGAAATGAATTGGGATTCGAACCCTTATTCATCAAATGTGGGTTCTAATATCTCATATTAAAACATTCAGTTAATTAAAAAGACAGATTGTCTCCAATATTTCTATTTAGATTCTATTTATTAGTCATAGGTTAAGGTATACCTAATTGTGCTTTAGTATTATTCCTAATTATTGTAATCCGTACATCGCCATAATCTTTTATCTTATCGTAGTCCTTATCAGATAGAGGTATACATTTATTTTTGCCAATCTCTTCTGTATTCATAAAAATTTCTATTATATTCTCGTCATTAGTCATTTGAATAACCATAAAAAAACAAGTTATTATTATTTACTAATGTTTATGTTTTCTTGTAGTAAAGCATTGTTTAGTATTAATGTCGTTTAGTCGTAATAACGTTTATACGACGATATAATATCAAGATAGAAAAAATCCACTTTCTGATGTTAATATATGATGTTACGGATAATAAAATAGTATGCAATTATGAGTAGCGGGAATAATGGTATTAATAGAAAGAAAAAACAACAAGAGGTAAAGGCTAAAGAAAATGAAATTGAAGAGACGCTTGAAAATGCTTCTGATAAAGTCGTAGCAGAATCAAAGAAAGAGGTTAGTCAAATAGGAGATTCTGACCGTGAATAAAAAACAATAACAAATAGTATTTAGAGAATTAAATTTATAGATATACCTTCCAATAATTATTAGTTGAAAAAGATGGCAGCAACAAGTTATGGTGGAAAATGTGATAAGTGTGGTGCAATAAAGCCAGAAGTTTGGATGGAGGTAAACACAAACCAAATTGGTGATGAGCCGAAGAAGGAGAATTGGTGTATAGATTGTATACGTGGAAATAAATAAAGACCACTACACGAGAATGAATTAAATTAATTTGGTAGAAGATTATTGGAAAAAAATAGGATGTCTATTTCTTATTAATGAGAATTATTAGCCAACCGTAACCACACCTGTCATGAATGGATGTATTGCGCAATGATAACCAAATTCTCCTGCCGAATCAAATGTATTTTCAAATGTGTCTCCTGGAGATATTGGACCCGCATCAAATAATCCTTCATCAGAAGTTACAGTGTGTTGTATCGAATCATCGTTTGTCCAAGAAACAATGCCTCCTGTTGGCACGCTGATTTGAGGAGGATCAAATGACTGGTCATTGTTTGGATCGGCTGCGCCGGGTGCTATAGATACTGAACCTTCTTGAGAAAAGACAGGTGTTGTTATTATTGTTGGATTCGCTAAAAGGCCAATGGATAGCATTATGCTTGTCATTAGTACAAGTCTCGAAATAATAATTTTCATTGTATGCGATGGTGAAGTTTAATATATAAAAAAATACATCTAATTAATTTAACTTTTGATTTAAAACAATTGTCAAGATTTCAACAATTACCACACTCCTTTAACATCTCCATCAGCAGAATTAATATCTGGGAAATTTTTCTTCTAGAACAGGTTCTATTTTGATTGAGTTGAATAACAAAGTGCTCCTATCAATAAATAATTTGTTGTATTTAGAATATCAGATAGGTAATTAAAAAAGGAATGTATCAACAAACAAATAACAATGAAAATAATAGATACAATTGTTCATGTGGAGCAGCATTTGCTACCTTGAAAGAATTTAATAAACATAATCACTACTACCACAATAAGATCATTAGTAGTAGTTAGAAAGTCAAACTCTTCTACTTCTGCTTTTAAACCTTCATTTTTATTCAAATACAATAAAAAGAGAAGAAGAACAGAATTAAAATTTTAGTATATTGTATATATAAAGTGAAATGGTTATTCGTGAAAAAATTTCATCTTGTAAATACATTGATGATACTACTAATATCAAATCGAAATAATTACAACAATCGAAATAATTACAACTGGTTTTTCTTTGTTTTCGATAGTCTTCGCTGGATATTTATTAATAGGAGCATTAGAACATTATTTCATCAAATTTGTAATCATAATTTAGATATTAAATTTATTCACCTTTTTCCTCTCTTCTGGCTTTTGCTCTTTCTTCAACTGATGGCATTTCTTCTTCTTCTTCTTCTTCTTCCTCATCATCATTTTCATTTTCTTGATTTGTACTAGAATAATTTTTTTTATTATCGTTATTTTCAGATGTCAATGTAATAATGTATTAAATATAATTAATAACTATTTTATTCATCTGTAAGATATTGTTTCTGTATTCATATTTTCAGCAACTATTATAGATTGATAAAATCATTAACAAACAAAATATCTTAATAAAGAGGATATAGTAAAAATGAGTCATCATGTCAACAACTGAAACTATTGGATGCCCATTTTGTAGTAATGCTAATGAAGTAACTTCTCCAGACCCTGATTATTCAAAAGTATCTAATACTGATCAGCATGGTGCTAAATCAGCAAAATATACTTGCAAAAGTTGCAATCAAGAAAATGTAGTTTACTGGACAAAAAATTAATAATTTTTTTATTTTTATCTTATTTTGCTTAATCATCTATTAATATTTTTATGGGATCTAAAAGTAT
>DATDKD010000113.1:0-2938 GCA_036520175.1 Nitrososphaeraceae archaeon | reverse complement strand
AATACAGCTGGTACTCCTGCAATTAAAGCAAATGCAAGAACCGATGTAATTACTATGGAAGTAAGTTTTGAATCCATATTGGCTGTTGTCAGTTATACTATTTATATATTCAATAAATTATCTTCTAGAACTTTTTATTTTATTAGTCTATTTCAGTGAATTTAAAATAAATAGAATCTTGTTTTGATTATAACTAAATCACCTTTTACATTATTTTCTATTGTCTAATGATATAAGTCACTATAGAAACTGTTAATCTCTATTTATCCTCAAATTGGATAGGTATTCCTCTATTACTACATTATCATCATTCACCACTATTTTCACCCAGATTTTTTCCTCTTTCTGTGATTCTAGCCGCTACTTCAGCTCCTGTTTGTAATTCATCTCTCTCTACCAATCTCCATTTCTGAATGTCTTATTGCTTAATCACTAGTAGCTATTAATAGCATTGCTTGTTTTGTATGATTTTTGAGCAGATGCTATAACAGTTAATGCCTAGAGGACAGTATAAACGCTAGAATTGCTCACGCTGTAACTACTTATTGCTCATTTATTTATAAGATGGTAATTTTGCCTTTCAATGACAGTTTTTTAATGTTACATGTTGGAGTACATAATTTCCTAATACACGCTCTAAAAACTTACTAATTTTGGTATCATAACACGAGATCTAAACACTTATAACTTCACTAGTAGACTATTTCTTTACTGTTTAAATAGTACTCTATTATTATGTTATTAATGATATTTTATCGAAGACTTCCAGACATAAGAAATACTCCAACAAACTCAATGAACTTAGGTTTTGCAACAGATTCTATAGCTGATAAAGTAATTCAACAACAGCGGGAATTACTCAATAATATTGGTATGTCCTCTTTGACTTCTCCGTTCAATCACAATGAAACTCATGAGACTGATTCAATGGTAAAAGAAGAAATAGATAGGAAAATACGTGCCCTATCAAGAAACCCTGAGGATTTCTTTAAGGCAGGTTAAATGTAAACTATTTCATTTCGTTTTTAGATAAGTAACATATTATAATTAAGAATTAAATCGTTCATATATTCTTTGATTCTATACCCTGAATTATTGTGGATTGTCGATGATTCTTCTAAAAGTTATTTAATAAATTATAAATAATTTATATCTTTAGAATTAATTTGCCCATTTTCTTGACATTAGAGAGAGTAATGTTTGATAAACAATTTGTTCTAATTTTTATACAATATGGAACCATTCAAGCTTTTTACGTAAAATGGCAAAATATAGTGATCTTTTGTTATTCTCTTGAGGATAATATTATAGAGGATAGATTTTATAGGAAGTAATATCTAACGTGAGAATTGAGTATAGAAAGGAGAAATAAATAATTTGACGTTAAAATAAAAGACTTTCTCAAAATGCCTTCAATTTGTTGATGCTACCATATCCAATGGTTGGACCACCATCTTTTAAGGGTATCATCGTTCATGTAAAAGAGGTATTGGTCAGGGTGCCCTTATGGTTAAAGAATCTGTTAATATCAGGATTAAATTTACTGAAATTTCAAACTAATTGTTTTATCTTTATCGTAACTATACTTTCTATAATGTATCATTTAGAGACAGAGATCCCTAACTCTGTTAAGTATAACATTTCTCTTTTGGATTTATCGATCAACCGTTCACTCTTTGCCAAATCACAACAAAGACTTCTTGATCAAAGGTGAAGGTAAATCTTGTGCAATGTACTAATAACATTTTTTATACTAAAATTACAGAATAAATAGAGAATGTATTTCTTTTTTAATCTGATTTCTATCTTTAAGTTTAAGATTTAGTTATTACCTTCTCACAAACTACGTGCTCGGGTAGAAGTGGGCCTATTGTTAGTTATTGCAGTTTTTCACCAGATTAAGATATTTTTTGATTTAAGCTCTAATACATTACAAAGAATAATCCGTTTCAATGTTTGTTTTGTTTATTAACCAGTACGAAATCTTTTTTTTATAAGCAATCCCAAAGATACAATAACTAATGTCGTTAAGTAATTATCACGCATGCCTTATAGAATTAAAATTTCCAATGGAATAGAAGAAATTGAAATGGAATCAGACCATATTTCCGATATAGAGACTATGATTGAGAAAGTAGAACAATTAAAACAGTTGTTGAGGGAAAAACCAAGTATTGATTCCCCTCCGACGGAAGAAGAATCTTACCTTGGAAAATCGTAATTCAATTCACGATATCTATAAAGTTTTAATTTTTGATTTGGGTATATTATTTTTAATTTCATATATTTGTTGATGTTACCTAAATGACTAATAAGTCATCAATGCTGTATTCAGATAATTACCATTATAATATCGAGAAAGTGACTTATGGCTTATTTAATACTGATTTGTCATTTTATCTTCGACCTTTTTATTTTTTCTTGCAATAACATACAACCCTGTATAAGTGTCTCTGGTCTTGGTGGACATCCTGGCACATAGACGTCTACTGGAATAATACCATCTACTCCAGGCAAAACATTATAGGAATCAATATACAAGCCTCCAGTAATAGAACATGCTCCCATTGCAATAACATATTTGGGATCTGCCATTTGATCGTATACCATTCTCAATCTTGGAGCCATCTTTCGAGTTACAGTACCTTGAACAACTATTAAATCACACTGTCTTAGGGAACCAAAAGCTTCGATAATTCCAAACCTTTCACAATCATAGCGAGGACTAGACGTGGCACCAAATTCTACACTACAACATGCAGTTTCAAGATGAACTGGCCAGAGAGACCAGATTCTTCCCCAATTAATTGCATAACCTAATGGTTTATCTAAAGCTCCAACTAAAACATCGCTAACTTTACTTACCATCAAGTTAAAATTTGTTGGATTGATAAGATCTTTAATCAATTAACATCGACTTCCTTTATTAATAAATATA
>DATDKD010000112.1:0-31182 GCA_036520175.1 Nitrososphaeraceae archaeon | reverse complement strand
ACCATATTGAGGAGTCAAAAGACTAATTGCCACTGTTCCTTCTCCTAATGGAGCTGTAGCAATACCACCATACGTTGGATCAACATCGGTTTCATTTGCAAAATTTTGTAAAATTACAACCTCCGCTGGTTTACTTGCAGTATATGTCAGTGTTCCTTGATATATTGCACCATCATCTCGAGGTGGCAATATTAATGCTAATTGATGAGATTCATGGCCAGGTAGAGGATCTTGTGTAGATGTTACTGTCCCTTGTTGAGCAAATGATTTACCTACTGATATAGTAGCTGCATCTGGTTTTGTTTGTGCGGCTTTTTCCACGCTCGAAGCATTGCCTGCTTGAGTACTGGTTTCGTTAGAGGAGTTAGTAGTAGTAGCATTTTCAGATGCACCCTGTGTCGTTTGAGCGCTAGTCGCATTACTTGTTCCAGTGCTGGAAGAGTTAACAGATTCAATCTCACTTTCTTGAGCAAAAACTGAAAATTGAGGAAGTTGGATACCTGTCGCCATAAGTGTTAGTAAAAACATACTAAATATTGTGGAGGTTATTGTTATACCTTTAAACATTAGACTATGGGGGAATACATAGAATTTAAAGTTTCCTATAGAACTTTTTTCAAGAAGAATCAAGAAAGTTATCTAACATATACTTCAACGTCATAGGGATTCCGAGATAATAGTCATATCATATTTTAACAACTATAAGAAAATTTAAGTAATTTTTTCGACCGCTTCTATATGGCATTCATGTCCTCTATGTTCTTTATCTAATCTTTCGGCTTCTTCATTAGTAATCGGGAACCGTTCAAGATTGAGATTTTTTTCACCCATTTTTTCTAAAATTACTTTCTTACATTGATCACAAATTAACTGAAGTAATATAGGCATAAGAAATAATACATATAATATGAAATATATTAGTTATTAAAAAAGTATTTTATTTATTTAATAGAAATATTAAATATGGACTTTAAGACTTGCGGGTATTGTGGAAAAATATTTTCCGATTTAGGATGGCCCCATATTGAAGGAGATTCTAATAGAGGAGTTCTTAAGATAGAACATTTTTGTTGTGAAGAACATAAAGAATCTTTTCTTAAATCAAAAGAATAAGCGTTAATAATATTATTCAATAATCAGCTTGTATCATATAACTCTTCTAATTAATGACCGAATTTTCCCAACCATATTATCCTTTATTTTATTTTCTCCGGTTTTTACGTAACACGCTTTACAAAGAGCTTTAAGGTTAGCAGGACTATTATCTTTTAATGATCCATTAATATGGCCAAAAAAAGGAGTCTCCTGTGTGTTAAATTTAATTGAACAGCTTTGACACCGATACCGTGCTCTTTCCAGTACTGTTTGTCGGATTCCCAAATTAATTTTATGGAATTTTTTTTTATTGTTGCTACTTTTTCCGGATTCAGCGTTAAACATTGAAGATCATATTATCCATTCCTTAGAATTAACTTTTTCGATCAATTCATTAAAGAATAATATTATTTAGTATCAGAAATAACTAGTTTTCCACGCATTGTAGATGGATGCAAGGAACAATAATATTCAAAAGTTCCTACGTTTTTTGAAGCAATCGCTGTAGTAAAATCTTGAGCTGAGTAAAGATAACCGGTATTAACATTTAATTCGTCTATAATAAAATCGTGTCTTACAAAATCTTTATTTATAATTGTAATTTTTTCTGGTATATTTCTCTCAATAAGTAGGGTAGGATTTGTATTATTAAAAAAATTGTTTTCCGCAACCAATAAAATCCCTTCTGCATTCATATCATTCTTTTTTACTGGATTGAGGAGATTACCTATTCCCCATAATGAACCTACAATAATGAAAGAAATTACAACTATTGCAATTAAATTATTTAACATGATTCTTATGTATTGTTACTATCCATGGTACGATATTGAAGCCATAGACAACATTCTATTGATATACTAACCAATTTTATGTTCCATATTTTAATCCTTTTGTAGTAATGGAGCGAAGACATTCGATAACAGATAATACTGCCAGGTAACTTGTTTTGGGATTAGTCGGACTAGGAATATTTTTAACTCGTACTATTAATTCGCCAAATTTTCCTATTACCTTGATCTCATGTTTATTAATACGAATAGACGGATCGGCAATTACATTAACCTTGGTTTTTTCAACACCTATTCCAGCAAGACCTAATAAGGCTGCTACATTCACATTAGCTGGAAAATTTTGAACTGCCTCAATAGCTGATCCTTCAAAAATTAAGGTTCTTTTTTTGATAGAATCTACTGTCAAATTATTATTTTTAAAAAATGGAGAATCTTTAAGTGAATTTGGATTCTTTGTTGTTGTTAGAGTTACATAACTTATCGAATTTTTTACACTCTTGATAGCATCTATTCCAGCAATAGCTCCTGATGGAACATAAATATTTGTATCATTACTCTCTACATTTCTTATAACTTCAGAAAAAAAATCGGAATTAGCAAAAGCACCTACACTCATAACGAGTACATCTTTCTTGAATAAAATAAGTTGATTAAGATAACTTGTTATAGCATTTTGTGATGCAGCCTCTACTACCAATTCAATATCTTTGAAAGATTCAGACTTTATAAATTCATCAAAATTGTGAAATATTAGTGGACTATTATGTGATAATTTCGATTTAACGATTTCTGCATTCTCAGGGCGGATATCAAAAAGAGAAAGCAAAGTTACATTTTTGCCCATGTTACTATCTAGATTCTGGGCAAGCTCACTTCCTATAGCACCACAACCTATGATTGATATTTTTTTTTTCATAAAAAGTAATTAAAGATTTTATTTTATCAGTTAAAATAGTTTCCTAACTAATTTTTCAATATATGTATATTTAAAAAATTATAGATCAATTAGATGGCTCTGTGTTTAGAAAATTTTAGTTCTGAAGTACTAGTCAAGAGAGTATTTTACCTTTTTAAAGTAGTAGTAATTCAAATACAAACCTGTCATCCAATTGATAACATTCTTTCTATTGCATATCTGGCTTTATCAGCTGTTGATTTTGGTACTCTTACTTGATATACATTATTTAATAAAGAATTATAAACTTTATCTATAGTAATTTTTTTCATATATTGGCATACTGCATCTTGTCTAATGGGAATAAAATTTTTTGTCGGGTTTTCTTTTTGCATCCTATATAAGATTCCTGTTTCTGTAGCGACAATAAAATCATTTTTAGATGAATTTTTCGCTCGTTCCATCATACCTTCGGTAGATAAAATATGACCTTCGTTTATTAAGTCTCCTTTTGACATATGATACATAGTTGAAGATGTACAACTGCATTCTGGATGCACCAAGAATTCCGCATTTCTGTACTCTTTCATCATTTTATTAATATCTTCAGCACGAATTCCAGCATGTACATGACATTCGCCGGGCCATATGAACATGTTCTTTCTTTTGGTAATTTCAGATACATATGAACCTAAGAACATGTCTGGAAGAAAGAGAATTTCCTTGTCGGGGGATATACTATTTACCACTTTTACAGCATTAGAAGAAGTACAACAATAGTCTGATAATGCTTTCACCTCTGCAGAAGTGTTAACATAGCTAACAACAATAGCATTTGGATGCTCTTTCTTCCAATTCATTAATTCCGAACTATTGATAGAGGAAGCAAGAGAACACCCTGCGTTTACATCTGGTATAAATACATCTTTATCTGGACAAATAATAGAAGCTGTTTCTGCCATGAAATGAACACCACAAAAAATAATATTTTTAGCATTAGTTTTTTCTGCTTTTCTGGAGAGAGCTAATGAATCTCCAATAAAGTCGGCGACATCTTGCACTTCAGGTAATTGATAATTATGTGCAAGTATAATTGCGTCTCGTTCCTTTTTTAAAGAGGAAATTTCTTTAGTATATTGATTCAATGTTAAATTCATTTGCTATTTAATATCAATATGAGCAAAACATGATTTAAATTAGTACTATTTAGGACACCTTTGCCTTATATTTATACATTATAGGCATAGATTGCCTCTTTAAACCTTGCAATATATTTATTAGGAACATATTTAGAATACACATATGCCAACTCACGGATCGCTTACTAAAGCAGGAAAAGTAAAAGGTCAAACTCCAAAGGTACAGGCAAAGACACGCGTTAGTCCCATATCAAAGGTACGTAATAAAGAGAATTTTATTAAAAGATTTGAGAAAAGAGTACCACCTGGTCAGAAAAAACCTGAACGTGGTGGAAGAAGAAGATGATAAAATCTAATCCTTTTTATTTTTGCTACTAGTCTATTATCTTTAAACTAAAATCTAATGATGGAGCAGAATGTGTCAAATATCCTATTGAGATAATATCTGGTTTTAATTGGGCATAATTAACTATATTATCTAAGGTCACTCCTCCTGATACTTCAATTTTAACTAAATTTCTCAAACCTTCATCTATAAGCTTTACCAGTGTATTTTTTGCCTCTAGTATAGAGAAATTATCTAACATTATAATATTAGCTCCAGCTTCAATAGCTTCAATAGCTTCCTGTTCATTTTTGACCTCACATTCTATTTTTATAGAAGAACCTACTTTTTCTCGAATTAATGGTATTAATTTTCGTATTGATTTGTCTACAGCAATATGATTATCTTTTATCAACACCATATCATCAAGTCGAATTCTATGACTAATTCCTCCTCCTATGACGACTGCTTTTTTATCAAAGAGTCTTAATCCAGGGGCAGTTTTTCTTGTTGAGGCTATTGAAATGTGTGGATCGATTTGATGAACTATATCAACAAATTTTCGTGTGGCTGTTGCAATACCGCTCATTCTCATGAGTAAATTTAATGCAATTCTTTCCGCTTTCAATACGTCTTTGGCTGCTCCATTGATCTCCATAATATTTGCCTTTGGCCTAATTTTATTTCCATCTAACATATACGGTGTTGAATTGCAATTGCAAATATCAAATAATTCTTGTACTTCTTCTATTCCGCACAGAATGCCTATAAAATCTGATTTAAATATGATTGTTGCAATTACTGATTTATCAGAATTTTCTAGATTTTCACTAGTAATATCACCTGTTCCAATGTCTTCCTGTAAAAAATATATTAATGACTTTCTAAGATTAAAATGATCAGATAATTTTTTCATTAAGAGACTTTAAGTGCATATTTATGCGGTATAGATATTTCTAAAGTTTTAGCAATAAGCGATGTTTTGGAATCAAAAACAATTACTATTCCGGACCAATCACTAGAAAGATCGGTTGAATTACAAATAGGACAAACCTTTCCCACTGTAATAGCTTTACATTTTTTACAAGCTAATTCTCGTGGCATTTATTATTTGGCTACTCCTTTCTTTTCTTTTGGGGCTTGCGGTGTTTTAGCCTTTTCTATTTCTTCTTTAATCCAATCAAATGAACCTAAAAATGGCTGTCTACATGTAATTCCTATCTTTCCCATTGATGACCCTTTACCTAGGCTTACCGCTGTAATTCTTGCACGCATTTTCGAACCGATTCTCAAGGAACGAGAAGATTGGTTGGCAATTATTAATCCTTGTTTGATGTCACTTTTTAGATAATCATCAGTTATTTGAGAGAGATGTAAAAGAGCATCAGTTGGTCCAATTCTTACAAAGGCACCAAAATCAGTTATTTCTATGATTTCTCCCTCTACTATTTCTTGAATTTTAGGAAAAAAAGTCAAGGCTTTGAATGTTACCTTATGATAAGTAGCACCATCTCCAGTAACTAATTTACCAACTGAGTCAGCATTAGCATCAATAATCATTATAACATAACCCAACTCTGCGCTGATCATACTTTCGTATTTTTCTTTTAGAATCCCAATTGCAGTATTTCGTAATGAATTGGTAAGTCTGCTTGGTGGAATTCTAACAATATCAGTCATAGAAACTATATAAAACATGTTGGACGAGATAGGATATAATATATCAATTTATGAACCTTTTGTTTGTATTTTAGAAAAGAAACAAAAAAACAGAGATTGAAAAATTATCTTGAATACAATCTGACATTATGGTAAAATCAATATTTAAATATTATGAAAGGACTTTGTGTTTATGATGGTTACAGTTGATCAGGTTCTTACTTCCTTAAAAAAAGTAATAGATCCTGAATTACATAAAGACATTGTCTCTATGGGTATGATAAAAGAAATGGCTATTAATAATGATAAAATATCTTTCACATTAGAACTTACTACTCCTGCATGTCCTTTCAATAGTGAAATAGAACAAGATGTAAGAAATGTCATTTCAGATTTAGGTGTTAAAGATTTAGATCTAAAGGTTACCGCAAGAGTGATGGAAGGAAGAGCTATTTCTTTAGATGAGCTATTACCAGGGGTAAAAAACATCATTGCAGTAGCTAGTGGCAAAGGAGGTGTAGGCAAAACAACAGTGTCTGTCAACCTTGCAATAGCGCTTGCAAAAACTGGGGCAAAAGTAGGTCTGTTAGATGCTGATATTTATGGTCCAAGTGTACCATTAATGCTTGGATTAAAAGATTCTCCTCAGGTATTGGATGGTAAAATTCAGCCTCCAATTTCAGAAGGAGTAAAAATTATTTCAATGGGTTTTTTTTATGAACAATCTCAACAAGCAGGAATTTATCGTGGGCCAATAATTTCTGGAATTATCAAGCAATTTCTAACTGATGTAAATTGGGGTGAAATTGATTATCTTATTATTGATTTACCACCAGGAACAGGTGATGCACCATTAACAATTGCTCAGACAATTCCAATTACTGGAATTTTAGTGGTAACAACACCACAAGAAGTTGCAATGAATGTGGCAGTAAAAGCAATAGGGATGTTTAACAAGTTAAATGTTCCGATTATAGGTGTCATAGAAAACATGAGTTATCTAGAATGTCCACATTGCCATTCTAACATACATATTTTTGGACAGGGTGCAGGCCAAAAAATAAGTGACCAATTTAAGATCCCCTATATTGGAGATATCCCTTTACATCCACAAATAATGCATGGAAGTGATATAGGGAAACCTGTTATTATCTCGGATCCCGAATCCAGCCAGACAAAATCCTTCTTAAAAATTTCAAAATTAGTTGCTGGAAGGGTAAGTGTTTTAGCGGCAGAAATGCAGGCTCAGGAACAATATGAGGAAAAACAAGAAAAATCCGAAAACAATAACTTAAAGCAAGCAGAAAATGCCTCTTAAAGATGAGCATGTAAATATTCTAAAAAAACCTTTTGGTGAATTAATAAAACAAGAAGAAATATCTAAACAAAAAATTAATTCTCTGGTTAAAGATTCTAAAGCTTTGATAACAGTAGGAGATGCTACAACTGAAAAAATTATTTCATTTGGTCTCACTCCCGATTTATCTATAATTGACTGTGTGGAGAGACGTATTAGAAGAACAGAATCGAAAATTTTAGAACTCAAAACTTTCTTTTTGACCACTACTCACTACAAGCAATACCAATGTAAAAATCCAAAGGGCACTATAACAAAAGAAGCCTATAATACAATAAAAAAAATATTAATGAAAGGAGAACAAGCTATTATTTTTATTGATGGTGAGGAAGATTTGCTAGCCTTAGCAGTTTTTGCTCTTGCTCCTCTAGATTCGGTAGTTTTTTATGGTCAACCACTAGAGGGAGTAGTTAGCGTAAAAATAAATGCTAAAACAAAAAACAAATCAAGACATTTGCTAGATAGTATAGGAGTGGAATAAATCCGCGGGGATGATGAAGTGGTGGCTGTATGAAGAAATATCTAATGATTTGTGATACCATTTTCTGACCCTTATATTATAATTAAGAAAAAGCTCAATTTTCAGTTTCAGGAGTCACATCCACATCCATCATTCTCATGATTACTGATCTTAATATCATATAAGTTGATACAATCTTTACATATACTTTGACCTATAGAAATAGGCGAATTACAAAATGAACAAACATTCCTAAAGTTTTCCATCAAAAGATTGTTTATGAATTTCTATATAGTTTTTACTAAATTTTACTATAAAAAATGGCGTTTCAAGTATGAAAATGTTATATTTATTCCTTAAGTATGACAGGAACATTCACATTTGGTTAGTTTTATATCAAAGGAACAGTCAAAGTTAGGACCACAAACATCACTAATAGGAAGATCCACTGGACAATCAGAATGTCGGTCTCTTCTACAGAAAAAAGAAATCCTCACAGAATTCATTGACTAAAGGGACATTAATTTTTAACTATAGCTATAAAAATTATTAGTCAAGATCGATATTGAATAATTGCGGAGCATATATTGATCCATCTCTTACTCTTTTTACTTTTGAAACCGAAAGATAATGTGGCCAAAGTGTAACCATGACGGCTCCCATTGGAACACCTTCGGGGACCTCAATTAAGACTATATCATCAGCCAAAACGCCATAATCCTTGACTAATTTGGACTTAGCTAGATCAATGAGTTCCAGCGGCATGCCACTACTATACAAGTAAACCTGCCCTGAGTATTCTATTTTCTGATTCATATATGTAATTATTATCTAGAAAGTATAATAAATTGTTATAAGGAGAAGAATATGAATGTAGATTGTAAATAAAACCTATGATAAATAAATGTTTGATACAAATATATTTAGAGTTCATCGATATGATACTTTGACATACATCCTTTACATTCATATATTTCATCACCAACAGGTCCAGATACATTGAATCTTACTATGGTAGTACATTTCGGACATCGACCTTCAACACTTTTAGTCTTTCTTTGAGGTTTAATTGTGCGTCTTTTCCTACTTCCCATCTTATTTTATTGTAATTGATATACTGATTTATAAACGCGTCTTAAAACGTTTAGAATTTTCATCCTATTACATTTATTACTTTTTTTACATTTTAATAGAATGTATTTTGAATTAACTTGGGAGATTAGTTTAAATTAAATAAAAGATTCGAAATACTTATCTTTATAATTGACACTACCAAAAAAATGTTCTTTTTTCACTCAAGATACCCAATGTGACATGCCGCCCTCCTACATATTATCAGTTATAGAAAATGAAGAATACCTCATTGGAGTGTCATGCCTGGAGCATTTAGAAGCAATAAAATCCAAGATAAAAAAGTTACAACAAACTAAATCCATTCCAAATGGACGATTAAATATAGACAATATCAAAATGGTTTCTACCAATTGTATAAAGGGATCACCAGAGGATTATCAAGAGGTTTATTCTAAACGTTTAAGCGAAAATTAATAAGAATATGAAATCATCGCACTTAACAAAGATTTTGTAATAGTTCTCTATTAACAATGTATAATGGTTTTTTATTAGCGAGTATGTTGTGTAAATTAATAGCTGCCACTTTAGACATTCTCTCCCGGGTTTGTACAGTTGCACTGCCAAGATGGGGTAAAAGGATCACATTTTTCAATTTCGATAGTTCATTTTGATTTGGTAATGGTTCTTTTTCAAATACATCCAAAGCTGCTCCTGCAATCCATTTATTTTTTAGTGCATTTATTAAAGAGATTTCATTTATTATACCTCCCCTTGAAGTATTAATTAGAAATGAAGTTTTTTTCATTTTCTTTAGTTCTGTACTATCGATTAAATGAAAATTATCCTTATTAAAGCTTGTATGAATGGAAAGAAAATCACTATTTTCTAATAATTGATCAAACGTCACAAATGTGGCATTCAATTTCTTTTCTATTGTTTTAGGTAATTGGTGTCTATTATTATATATAATATTCATATTGAACCCATTAGCTCGTTTAGCAACAGCAGTACCAATATTTCCCAATCCCAGAATTCCCAAAGTTGAGCCATATGTATTACTGCCAAGAAATAAATCCGGTATCCAGCCGTTTTTCCATTTGCCTTCAATTATATATAAGTGGCCTTCTACAATTTTTCGAGATAATGCAAGAATCAATGCAAAAGTTAGATCAGCAGTAGCTTCGGATAATATATTACCTGTAGTAGTAACATAAATTCCTCTCTTCGTAGCCTCACCTATATCAATATGATCATATCCTGTACTGTATGTACTAATTACCTTTAAATTAGAACCAGCTGCATCCATTATATCAGAGTCAATTTTTTCGGATAATGTGCAAAGAATTCCATAAACATTCTTAACTTTTCTAATCATAACGTTTTTGGTAGGAGAAGCAGTTCTATCAGACAAGATGACATCATAATAATTTTTTAGTAATTCTATTCCTATAGAATTGATCTTTCTTGTTATAAAAATTTTTTTTCTTTCCATCTATATAATATAAAATTAACTTTATTTATTTATAAAAAAGAATTGCATAAATTTTAATATTTAATAAAGAAAAAATTATTACTCTAGATGAGCTATTAAATTATCATTGAAAAGAGGTACTGTAAATCTTCCTTTACATCATGGCCAGGCTCCTTCTTATTTGGTAAAGAGAATGATTAAACTTTCATCAGCAATTAGTACAATAATTATAGAAGAAAATGGTTCAAAAGAATTTTTTAAACGTATATCCGATCCTCTTTGGTTCCAAGCATTTGGATGCGTATTAGGCTTTGATTGGCATTCATCTGGTTTAACTACAGTAGTTACTGGTGTATTGAAACAATCATTAAATTCTGAACAGCATAGAATAACTATTTCAGGTGGCAAAGGAAAAAATTCTACGAAACCAAAATATGAAATTAAGACGCTTGCTGAAAAAAATTACAATTTATCTACAAGTAAAATTAATCATTTATTATATGCAAGTAAGATGTCAGCAAAAATAGATAATTCTGCTATTCAAGACGGCTTTAATTTATATCATCATATGATTTTTTTTGATGAGGACGGTAATTGGACAATTATACAACAAGGACTAAATGAAAAATATAAGCTAGCTAGAAGATATCACTGGATATCTGATAATCTTATTAACTATATTATTGAACCTCATAAAGGAATTATAGGACAGGAAAGAATTCCATTATGTTTAAATATGACTTCAAAAGAAGCAGAGGAAAATCGCAAAAGTTGCGTAGATTTAGTAAAGGAAGGATCCAATTCAATACAATCTTATATTTATAAAATTATGGAAACAAATACCCTTGAGAAGTTAGATAAATGGATCTCTTTGAATCCATTAGATTCTGATGGTAATAATTTTGTAGAGCAACGGTATTCACATATTGAGAAGTATGAAATGCCTCGAAAAATCAATTGGAAGACAATGGATGAATTATATGATATTAGTCCTACAAATTATGAGCATCTAATTTCGCAAAACGGAGTAGGCCCCTCAACCGTACGCGCCTTAGCTCTAATATCTGAAATCATTTATGGGAATAGAGCCTCGTGGAGCGATCCTGTCAAATATAATTATGCCCATGGAGGGAAAGATGGAGTGCCATATCCCATAGCCAGAAATACATATGATAATTCTATAAAGTATTTGAGTGAAGCAATAAATGGATCGGAAATAGAAAAAATAGAAAAGATCTCTTCACTAAAAAGATTATCAATGTATTCCAATATTCTTTTTAATACCAACGATTACAATTATAACTGTAATTAAGCCCTTATTGTTACACTTAAAATTTTCAATCTCGAAACTCGTGATGAGCATTAGATTAAACGCTAAAAAAGTATAGGAAACTTTTATAAGAAATGTTTTCTTTATTACATCGAAAAGCTTATGAAAAACATTATATTAATTGTAATGGTCGCGACATTCTTTATAACGATGTCTGGATCGAATCTCGGAAATTATATTCTTGCTCAAGAGGGTGCTATTACACCAGAGGGATCAGTTAATGACACAATGTCAGGCAAAAATGCAACTCAATGGGCCAATGCAACATTGGCTACTGCATTAGTATCTTAAATTCATCATAATTTTCTTTTAGTGTTTTTACCCTTCATTTTTTAGTTAGCTTAAAAAATTTTCTCATATATACTTCAAATAAATAACTTTTCACTTTAGTGTTATAATTTATCTATTATTTATTTGTCGAATTTAAATGAATATATTATCAATTAATAACATGAGTTCATTTTTCTAGACCATTATTATTCTGTTGCTAATTAATTTCCTCAATATAATGTCGTTAGATTATTAGAAAATACAGATTAAACAAATTACAACCAGACAAATTCATACTGCAAAGGTTGACTCATCATTATAAATTTTCACCTTTGGGTTTTTATAATATGTTTATGTATCTTAAAATATACTTAACAAGAAAACAATAAACCTTCAACAGAATAAATAATATCGAGAAATTAAAAAAAACATTTATTATGTTTACATTCAATCATAGATTTACTAATAAAGATTTAATCACTTCTCTTATAATTTGTTCTAAGATAGATATATTTATTTTACAGAGTAAGGAAGCTTTATTATATTTGAGGATAGAAGGATGAATTCTTATGGATATCTGTGATAATATGTCGCCCAATATGAAACCTTTCGCTAAAAATATTTCTGAAACTTCTCATCCCTTTATAAAATGGGCCGGAGGAAAATCACGGCTTATTTCTCAGATAAAAAAGTTTATTCCCAAAGAATTTAATAATTATTTTGAACCTTTTGTAGGCAGTGGAGCATTATTTTTTTATATTGTAAGATCTTTTAAAATTAAAAGAGACTGCTATGCTCATCTATCTGACATTAACTCTGAATTGATAAATGTATATAAAACCATAAAAGATAATTTAACGGATCTAATTAAAGATTTACAATATAATGAACTCGAATATAATAAAGATCCAAAAAGATTTTATTATAAACTAAGAGAGGAAAATTATAGGTTCAATCATATTCAGAAAGCCGCTAGATTTATTACCTTAAATAAGACATGTTATAATGGTTTATACAGAGTTAATAAGAAGGGTTTGTTTAATGTTCCCATTGGAAATTATATAAACCCAAAAATTTGTGATTTCGAAAATCTTACTAAAGTAAATAAAATTTTAAATTTAACAAATACAATTTTAGAAACTTATGATTATCAATATATAACTACAAAAATTAAAGAAAATGATTTTATATATTTTGATCCTCCATATCATCCAGTAAATGACACATCAAATTTTACGAATTACACTTGTCATGGATTTGATTATAATCAACAAAAAAGATTAGCTAATTTTTTTTATGAGTTAGACAAAAGAAAATGTAAAGTACTATTAAGCAATTCGGATACTTCATTTGTTAGAGATTTATATTCTTCATTTACGGAAAATATAATATCTCTAACTACTCTGCGGTCGATTAATAGCAATACAGAAAAACGAAAAAATCATTATGAACTGATCATAAAGAACTTTTAAAGCAATTAAGAAATAAGTGAAGCCGTTAACTATTATATATAGGAAATTTTATTTACATTAAATGAAAGATAAAAAAAATTTTCAAAATCTTGAGGTAATTATCTTTTCATCTATTATTTTAGCTTTTCTGGGTTCCTTAGATCATGCTTATGCTTTTTTCCATGATCAAGATGCACGAAATTCAGGTTTTGAGAAATCAGAACAAATTATACAATCATTATTTGATAGAGTAAATAATGCTTCCACCAATTATCAAAATGATATTGCTACATTAGACCTATCACTTAGCAACAACAATAATGAAACAATAGTAAAGAAAAATCAAGAATATATTGACAATCTAAAAGAGATCATATCCTCTGCTAAAAAAACCATAGTACAACAAGAGTATAAATCCCTACTGAATAACTATATTGTTTCAATTGAAAGTGAAATGGAAAGCTACGACCATTATAATAAACACCTTATAACTGGAAATATTACTGAAAATAAAATATCCATGGATCTACTTTCAAAGGCATTTAATTATGAAACCAAAGCAATTAACGAATATAAACAACTGGAATTACAATAGATTACTTTTATATCTTTTAAAAAATATACAGCAGATAGAGAATTATCAATTTTCACAATACCGCTGTAACTTATTGATTTTTATATCTATAAGTCATTCAGAACAATATGAATTGTCCTTGTTGTGGAGGAAAAATGAAAGCAAATCATGGAGATAAATTAACAGTTTTTAAATGTAATAGTTGTGGTCTCAGTAATACAGAACTTAAAAATAATATAAAATGAAAAATAAATTAAGTAGCAATAATTATTATTAATAGATTATTAGTCTATCGTAATAAAATTTGACCAAGAAATTAACCATTTAAAGGTGTAAAGAAAGATCTTTTATTATTTATATTTTCGCTCAGACTAATTAAGTGGTAATAAAATATATAATCCATTTTTTCTTCTGTCCTAAATGAATCAAAAGCGGTAGTATCAAAGTTAATAATTTATTTAAATATTATTTAGAACATTAACAATATTTGTATTTTATAATAATACTCATTTTTAACTCTATTAAATTCATGATAATTATTACATCAATCAATATCTTGTGAATGTAAAGCAAAGTAATATCTACTAAGTACAGATTTAATGGTAGAATTGAACGATTGCATTTATTTTTTTATAATAAATCGCAAAAGTAAATAAAATAAAATAATAGATACTAATACTATCAAATAAATATTAAATGTAAAAAAAATATTTTCTTTTATAATAGGTTTCTTATTTGTTATAGTGGTTTGGTAATTTTCTAGGAGATTTGCCACGCTTTCATTTGAGCTTCTTGGAGGTTTATCAAAATCAAAAGCCCCTAAAATATTATTAGATAAAGAATATCTACTATCAACCATTTTTAGATTAAAATTATACTCTATGAATTTTACAATCGACAGTGTGTCATAGAATGTAGAATCTACTATACCCTTATGTGAATACGGAGAAATGAACAATGTTGGTACTCTAAAACCATGGTCGGATCCAGGATTTAGCGGCGGTGGTACATGGTCATACCAACCACCAGAACCACTATAAGTTAAGATAAAAAGACTATTCTTCCAATGTTTACTTTGCATCAAAGAAATAATTAAAGAGACAACTGCTTCCTGACCTTTTAAAATATCTTTTGGACTACTTTCTTGACTCTCAGGTAAAATAATATACGATACAGAGGGTAAATTATGCTTTAGATCATGGAAATAGTTACTCAGGTCTTGTATTCTTCCATTTAGTGTAGTATTTTCCACAAATCGAGGAATTCCAAGAATTGGATTTAAAGTAAGATAACGCTTTGACGATTCATTCTCATTGGTATAATTTAGACCAGAATCATAGTTTTCTACATAAATTTTCCACGTAAATCTTTTTTTTTCTAATAAATCTAATACTGTAGAATTAATAGATAGACCTTCTGTAGGGACATATTTTTTAAAATTCCCTTCTTCTGCAGTAAATAAATGCAGATTATTTGTCAAGTCTGTTTGTCTGGTGGCACTAAAAAAGTTATCTGCTAGAACAAAGTTTGATGCCAGAAACCAATATGGACCAATTTCACTATTGTTATAATATCCCATTACAAAAGTATGATTGTCTTTCTTTGCAATATCATTTGGTTTTAAGGTGTTATCATTTTGAGCAAGAATAAACCCATCCATAAAACCGTAATTGTAAGATGTCTCATAAACGAGTGGACCATATTTTAAATTAGGTGTCTTGGTATTTTTTAAATGAAAAGGTTCTATCAAACCTTCAGTAATATTAGGTACTACTTTTAAATCAAAATAATTCGTCCCATTGAAATTCAAAGGAGAATTTTTATTGTCGTATTTAATATTAGTAGTATTTAATCCAATGTCTACAAGTGATCCTGGTGGAATATCTTTCGTTGTAAAAAATGAAGAAATTTCATTTTCATTCAATGATCGGTTCCAAAGTAAAATGTTGTCCATACTACCAACATAAAAATTATTTTGTTTTAAAAAATTTGCACCTAATCTAATAAATGGCAAGTTATTGTCATCTGGTATTTCCCCTCGAGTATTTTTCTCTGCTTGTAAATTTTTATCTACAAACAATTTTAACACTGACTGGTTATAGGTTAATAAAACATGGTGCCAATTATTATCTGTATATTTATTTTCTGATACTACAAAAAAATCTTTTCCATTCTTTGTTTCGAAACCACCTGTTAAATGTTCTTTTTCATTAAGCCATATCCCAAAGTTTAAATTATTTCCAGCCGTTTCTTTTCCAATTCCACCTTTGTTTATAAGAAAACTTTCTTTTCCTGCATTAGAAGTTTTACTATTAAAACTCAATGATATTGTAAAATTTTGAAAGGACGGTGAGAATTCAAATGGATTTATTGGAATACTTAGATTTTTCGGAAAACCATTACTTTCTTCATAACTTCCAAAATAATTATCAAAACTTCTCCGTCCTTGAGAAATAACGATCACATGATCAATAGGTGTTTTATTCTTTTGAGATAAACCGAGATTATCATAGGTATAGGCTGTTGTAATAACAAAAACAATACTACTAATGGAGAAAGAGAAGAAAACCAAAAGTATGAAATAAAGTGATTTGAATAGCATATTACATCAAAGTTATCATCATAAACTAATAATTGTCTTTTATTAAATCCCTATAAAAATTCATATCATTAGTTAAACTCGTATACTATTATCGCGGGACTTGAAAATAATTTATTATTTTCTACACTACTGTAATTTTGGTAATTAACATAAACTGGAACTCCATCATACTTTTTAACATAATCTTCAAGTTCTATTGCTTTATTTTGTAAAAATTTTCCATTATCAATTTGAATTTTTTCATAAACAATATAGTTTATTTTCTTAGCCAAGATTGAAATATCTATATTTTCTAATTTTTGATATGAAGGATTGTTATTTGATTGAATTGCTATTGAATCTCTGTGAGAATAAAATTTTATTATATTTGACATGTGAGTATACAGAGTAAGAATTGTCGAATTCTCTGGGGTATTTTCTTTAATCCACATCGCCGCATCTTTCATATGAAAGAGGGATTCTGAACCGAGAACAGGATTATAAGAAATAGACAAGAAATATTCATTAATGTTTTGGTTATTTGAAAGTAATGTAAGTGGAATTATACTAATTAACAAAATCTCCTTCCTCGGAATCCTCTTAATCCAAGCTCCTGAAAGAAAAGAAATACCAAAGATAACAAGAAAGGGAGTAATCGAAAAAAGAAAATGATATCCTTTAACGGACAACATTTGATAGAAAAGTAGGGGAATAGCAATCCAGAGAAAAGGAAGCATCGCGTTCGAAAACTTCCAATTTCTTCTGCTAAATATGATATATAGGTAGGCCATGACAAGCAACGAAGCTAAAATATAGCCTAAAATATCCGTAAAGATAATAAGAAAATAATAAATGCTATCATGATTTGCGGGTCTAGAACTTTGCCAATCAATATATTCTAATAATGATTCACGTGCTTCTTCTAAGGTAATAAAAGAAATCCAATATGGAGATGTTATAAAAATAAAAGATAAAGTAACAATGAGAATATTTTTAAATCTTATTTTCTTATTTATAAGAATTATACTTATAAGAGAAATAGCAAAAGAGATTATTCCAACCTCCTTTGAAATAAAGCTAAGGCCAGAAGTAATTCCTATTCCATAAAGAAGTAAGATTGTATTTTGCCGAGAATATAGTAGAAGTATTAAAAGATCAAGAACAAAGAAAAATGCCATTGAAACATCAACAAGAGCCTGTTTGGAGATTGCAACATGGTATGGAAGTAAACTAAGAATAATAGAAGAGATAATCGCAGTTTGTTGGTTGTATAAAAATTTAGCAATAAAATAAGATATAACAACAATACCACAACTCAACAACACAGGAACGATCCGAGCAGTAAATTCGTTTATCCCAAAAAAATGAAATGAGAGAGAAATCATAAATTGCAATAATAAGGGATGAGCTCTAAAAATAGAGAATTGTTCTTGATATTCACTATAATTGGCAAGTGATGCGGCCTGTCCAGCATATATTGCTTCATCATTATTGAAAGCTAACCTATCCAAGTCATAAGTTCTTATGGTAAATGCAACAACAAAAATTAAGAAAATTATACATATTTCTTGTTTTGAAATAGTATAATAATTACTATTAGTTAAAAAATATTTAAAATTCAATAGTTATATTCATTAGAGCAGTAAAAATCCTTTATATTTTTTTATCATTATAAGAAAATACTAAGAGAAAAAAATTAAGGAACAGGTAATGGTCTTGGAAATGGGGGCTGTTCACCTGTTAATGTAACGCTGAACCATTTTGTTAAAGGTCCAGGGTTGATACACGTTAATTTTGATGTTAGCTCATTTGGTCCTACTTCTATCTCACGATATTCTTTTGTGTATTTAAATGTCCATGTCGAGTAATCACTAGAGCCTCCTGGTCCTGTAGCGGTAACTATTTGAGATGGCTTTTCATTATTCCAATCCACTTCTACTACACAATCTCTCGAGGCAGTATCACTTGATGTTCCATTGATACTAAGCTCGCCAGCAGGAACTTTGTCAGCATTTTTATGAGATGTAATTTTTACAAACATTTTAGGAGTAAATTTAGAATCAGAAGAAGATTTTGCTTCCTCAGTTTTTTGAGCATTCATTGCAGGCCCTTTCAATGGTGAATCTTCCTGTTGAGGATATGCTTTTTCTATTGTAAATCCTACTATAGAAATTGTTGCTAATATTAAAATTGTAAATAGGTATTTTTCATGATTTCTCAATAAAAAATGAACAGAATATGATTTCATTAACCTTGAAAATAAGAATGTTTATTTAATAAGTAGTGTAAAAATGGATAGAGCACCTACTAAAGATATATTCGCTTATTGAAATCTTAATTTTAATTGAGATAGTTTTTCATCTTAAGAAAGTAAAAAACCAAGCACTACTACAGACACACCGAGAAGAATTACAATAAATCCCTTAGTAGTCCAAGATGGATTGTTATACATAAAGGAACGTTTAGGTCCAACAAATGATTTGCTTTGATAGTAAAATATAATTCCAAGAATGTGGATAATTACTCCTAAAACGATCAATGGTAATATCATAATCTCTTCCGAGATAAAAAAGTAGAATTAGAATAATAATTCTTTTGCCTTTATAATTATATTTAAATTGATACATATGAATTATCAGTTTTTCGAATTCTATATATAAAAATGAGTTATAATTTACTCATCATCCACGAGAGAGTTAAAAATAAAGAATGACACTCTATTTCATTCTTGGAAAATCGTTAAATATGCATTAGTAAAATACTCCTTAAAAATCGACTTGAATTTTTTTTTAACATCTCCATAAGTCTTATTCCTTATCTTTCAGTAAGCTAATACTATTATAATTAGATTTTTGAAATGAGTTGCTATCCTTATAATAGTTCCAACAAACCCTATCTAATAAAGATCCTTGTAACAAATTTGTAAGAAAAGTTATAGCAACAGAAGTTAGGAAAATTGGATTGTTTAATGTATATAGAAAGTATAGAAAAAAACGGGTAATTTGTACTATATTAACAATCCATGTGTTTACACTATTTCAGCGACCATAGGCTAGGGTTTAATGTGATTTAATTTGAATTTCTGTCTGTAAACAGTCTTTGATGTTCTTCTAGCATACATCTGTTATATACAAAATCGATTCCATTTGTTTTTGCCATTTCTTCTGCACGTTGATTAAAAATACCTTTTTGTAACCAGATTACTTTTATTCCTTTTTTCTTTAATAAATCCTCTACTACCGGGACAATATCTTCTGATTTTCGAAATATGTCTACGATATCAACATCTTCTTTAATTTCTGAAACCTGGTTGTAGGATTTTCTTTCTAAAATTTCTTCAGTTGTCGGATTTACTGGTATAATATTATAACCATTCTTTACTAGATATCTAGGTACAAAATGAGAAGGTTTTTCTTCATTTTTAGACATACCTACTACTGCAATATTTTTTAAATTATAGAAATTTTTTATTTCTTCGTCTGTGTGATGATCTGTATCCATTATTTCAAAATACATCTTAAAGTATTTATTGATTATTAAAGTAACGGTATAATGTTATCACTAATTATAAATAAAATTTGGAAACATATAAAGGAAACTTAATCTTCAAATTGTTTTTATTCATTTTAATTCATCTTCAGATAATGGAAGAGAAAATCCACCCTCTTCCAAAGGAATATCAGCCATTGAAATTGCATCTAACAGGTTAGAATCTAAATCTATAGATTTAATCTTATCTCTTAACAGATTGATTAGATCATATGTAGTTAGTATTCCTATTATATCATTATTTTCAAGAATTGCCAAATGTTTTATTTTTTTTTCTACCATTAGTTTTGTTGCATCATTTATGGTGGAATTTTTACTAATAGTTATTAAAGGAGACGACATTACTTTAGCTGCACTTAATGTATTTGCAAGAAGGTTTTTCGCACATATTTCTTTTATCAGGTCTTTCTCTGTCACTATTCCTATAATTTTATCATTATTATCTATTATGACTACTGAACTAATCCTACGTTTTATCATGGTTTTTGATATTTCTAAGGCGGAGATTTCATAATTTACCTTTACCACATTCTTACTCATGATTTCATGAATATAGGTTGAGTTAGAGTTATCCGAACTATGCATCAATATAAATTTCAAATGGTTATTAATTAAATTTTATTTAATTTAAAATAGATAGTAATGAGATAATAAAGAGAAGATTGAATGCTATGATTCAATCATGAACTTTATTATAATGTAATTCTATATTATAATGTGGGAAGATGGGACAATGATTCTGGCCGAAAGTCACCTTTAGGACTAAATAAGAAAAAAATAAAATATATTATGTATGGTGGTTTTGTAATTGTTGCTATTGTTGTTTTATCAGTTTTTATCCCTCGAGCAGGATTGACCGTGGAGATTTTTGAAAGAAGCGATGCAATGCATTCAGTCAAAACAATAAGTATCAAGGTCAACAATAATAGTCTTCAAGAAATCAAAGATGTTATGGTGCAATTTGGTGAAAACGGTAAACTGCATTCTTTTGGAAATATTGGACCATTCAGTGCAATAGCTATAACTCCTGACCCTGACGAATTGAATTTTGATAGAGTTATTGTATCTGCAAATGCTGGAAATATTAAGACTATAAAATTCAGATAATTTGATACTGTAAATCAAGTTGAAATTAATGAACGCAGTAAGAGAATTATATTACTTTTTCGCTCTCGTAGTCTTCTTAGAGAGTAAGGGAGCCAATTTTCACCATATGGTATATATTCATGAACAGTAAATCCTTTTGATAATAAATTGACTTTTAGTTTTTCACGAATTCCCTTTAAAAATTGAAATTGTAAATGTTCTTTTTTAAAGTTATATAAATAAAATAGATCTAAAGATTTTTGAATTATATTAGCGTCATGGGTTGCAATTGCAAAAATTTGGTTTTCTCTAAGATTATCCTTTTGGGAAAGTAAAAGTTTCGCCATTTCAACATAATTGTTATCTATTTCAACTTTCGTTTTGAATGCATATTCCTCTTTTTCATGATAAGCACCCTTTACTAATCTTATATTGGGCTGATATGCCAATAATTTTATCAAATCAGAATAACTTCTTTTTAAATATGATTGGAGTACAATACCTATTTCATGATTTTCTTCTCTTAACTTTTGATAAATTGTCAAAGTGGATTCAACGTTCTTGAAAGATTCCATATCTATCCAGATAAAAATATTGTTTTTTTTTGCAATTGAAGTGATTTCTAATAAATGGTCTAGACAGAAAGTCATATTCACTGATAGCCCGATTTGTGTGGGTTTTATAGAGATTGATCCTTCAATACCACTTTCTATCATTTTTTTTATTAGCTTTTTATATTCTATTACAGTTTTTTTTATACTATCTTGATTTTTTAAATCTTCACCAAGATAATTGATAATACAACCTAAACCTCTTTCATTTGCAGTCAAAGCATAACTTAATGCATCATCTATGGTATATCCAGCAATCCATTTTTTAGATAACCTAAAAAGAAGTTTTTCTAATAGAAAAGGTTCCTTATGATAAGAATGAGGAAATGTATGGGAGAAATGGTCGTCATTAATAAAATAATTCATAATATATCTTCAATTTCTTTATATTAAAGTTATTTTGGTGTACAAATGTTATAGTATCTTAAAGTTTGGAATGAATTGACTAAATTATAATAATATTGTAACTTCCAACTTTGCTAGATTAACGGAGACATTCTTTTATATTCATTTGTTCTATATTTAATAGAAGAATAATGGGTACTCAGATGACCAGTGCAAGAAGAGGAATTCCTACAGAGGAAATGCTCCAGGTTGCAAAAGATGAAGATATCGATATAAATTATATAATTCAAAAAGTAGCAAATGGTTCTGTAATTATTCCCAGAAATAATATAAGAAAACAAAAAATTAAAGTTGTTGGGATTGGGAAGGGCCTAAAAACCAAAGTTAATGTTAATATTGGAACCTCAACTCTATATCAGAACTTGGACGAAGAAGTCTCAAAGGCCAAAGTTGCCGTGAAATATGGGGGGGATACGATAATGGACCTTTCTGATGGTGGAAATTTAGATTTGATCCGGGAAACGCTTTTAGATGCTGCACCAATTACTTTTGGTACTGTTCCTATTTATCAAGCCTATGCTTACGGTGTCGAAAAATACAAAAATCCTTTGAATATAACTGAAGATGATTTTTTAAATTCATTTGAAAAACACGCCAAAGATGGAGTGGATTATACTACCATTCATTCAGGTATAACAAAAGAAATAGCAAAAAGAGTTTTAGAAGTAAAAAGACATGCAGGTATAGTGTCTAAAGGTGGGACAATTACGGCTGCATGGATGTTAAAATACGATAAAGAAAATCCATATTTTGAACACTTTGACTATATGTGTGAAATAGCTCGAAAATATGATGTAACTTTTAGCTTAGGAGATGCATTGAGACCTGGGTCTATATTGGATTCACACGATGAGCTCCAAATACAAGAAATGATAAATGTAGCTAGATTATGCAAGAGGGCACATGAAAAGGACATACAGGTTATGGTTGAAGGACCTGGTCATGTTCCCTTAAATGAAGTTGCAGCAAATGTTAGACTGGCAAAATCATTAATTGGAGAAATTCCATATTATGTACTTGGACCACTAGTTACTGATATTGCAGCCGGATATGATCATATTGCAAGTGCCATAGGTGCTGCAGTATCTGCTTCAGAAGGAGTCGATCTTTTATGTTATCTAACCCCAGCCGAACACTTATCATTGCCCAATGTTGAAGATGTAAAAGAAGGATTGATTGCCTATAGAATTGCTGCTCATGCAGGTGATTTAGTAAAGATTAGAGACAAAGCGATAAAATGGGATAGGGCAATTACAAAAGCAAGAAGAACCTTAAATTGGCAAAAGCAAATAGAACTCGCTATAAATCCCGAAGAAGCTGAGAGAATTCATAATCGACAAGGGCAACATGAAGGCAATAATGTTCCATGTACAATGTGCGGTGGAGCTTGTGTATATATAATGTTACCACAACAAAGAAAATATGAAGATAAAGATGAAATTGTTAATGAAATAAAACAATAAAAGAATAATAATTTAGATTCATTCACGAGTAATAATTTATCTTATTTTAATTCGCTATCTATTATTTTATATAACATAATAACAAAAGTTAAGTATATCCACTCTAGTTTATTCACTATGTTTGGAAAGGCCAAATGCAAATTGTGTGATAAAGAGGTTAGATTTGCTATACGACATTTAAAAAATGAACATCTTCAAGAATTTCAGAAGTTAACCAATCTAAACATGTCAAAAATAATAAAAAAATATTTTATAGAATAAAATAGTAGTCATACTCTCTTGTAGTATCGTATATCTCAGAAATAATTAAATATCTTTATTTGAGATAGAAAAATTAGGATTTGTTAGTAATCCCCCTTTGCTCTAACTATTCTGTAAGCCTTTTATCAATCATCAAGTATATCTCAAAACTTAATTACCAGTTGGGAGATTCCATCTTAAATATTATACTGTATTTCGATGTGACAAAATTTTCTATTATGATTATCTAAAACATTTATCTTTATTACAGGATAGTATATATTTCGTGAAATGAAGAACCCTCATTTTTCTAACCTATCGCGAATGAACTTTGACTTATCCAATGATCAGAAATTTTTTTTACAACAAATTGATGGTATTTGCAAATTATTAAGAGAAGAGGAGGAAAAAAGTTACCTCAAAGAGTCACTCAATAAAAAAGTTATTCCTTTGTTCAATAAAATAGGAATGTTAGGTTGCCCTATCTCAAAAGAATATGGGGGATTAGGATACGATATTTTAAGTTATTTACTTGCATTAGAACGAATTGGAGAGGAGGGAAGTTCCATGAGAACTTTTTTTTCTTGTCATACATCCATTGGACAAATGGTATTACAAAATTGGGGAACGGAGGAACAAAAAAAGAAATTCCTTCCTAATACTACTAAAGGAATAGATATAATGGCTTTTGCTTTAACAGAACCCAATGCCGGAAGTGATCCCTCATTAATAGAGACCACATTTGAGGAAAGAGGAGATCACTTTATAATATCTGGAAAAAAACACTGGATAGGTAATGGAACGTTTGCAAAAATAATAACTACCTATGCTAAGGAAAAAGGAAGTGATAAAAAAATTTCTGCATTCATCATAGACTTAAATTCACCATCAATTAAGAAAAAAGAGATTAAAAATAAAGTTGGGCTCTTAACTGTAAAGAATGCAATAATAGAATTCAATAATTATAAAATTTCAAAAGAAAATTTACTTGGATTGCATGGTAATGGATTAAGTATTGCATTTAGCGCTTTGATAGACGGTAGGTTAAGTGTTGCTGCAGGTGCTATTGGCGTGATGACAGATTGTTTAAAAGAGACTATCAGATTTTCTAAAAGTAGAAGTCAACATGGAACGGTATTAGCAAAGAAACAATTGGTGCAACAACACATTGCCCAAATAATTGTGGCCTTAGAAAGTACAAAATGGCTTGTTTATAAAGCTGCAACAATCAGACAACAACTTCATACTTACTTGACTACTTTAAAATGTGAAGATGATCTATGGCTCTTTAAAATTAATAGAAAAAACAAAAAATACTCTGATTTACGGAATGAATGCGATAGATTATCAGCAATTGCAAAATATTATGCTACAAATGCTTCTATAGATGTTACTAATAGATCGGTTCAAATATTTGGAGCAGAAGGCTACAAAAAGACATCAAGAGTTGCTAGGCATTTCCTTGATTCGAGAGCAACCACCATATATGAAGGAGCAAATGAAGTTTTAGAATTAAAAATAGCTACTGAAATTCTTGGAAATGAGTATAGAGCATATTAAATGGCATTTAATTGTTCTTCAACTGTATGAATTTAACACAATTGTAAACTTTGAGTATAATTATATAATATTTTTTCTATTATGAAATAAATACACGCGTAGGGGACTTCAAATTCAGAAAGAATTAAAGTGATTTTGTTACTAACTTAAAGTTAAGATTCTACTATTAGAGAACCTAAAATTTCTTTAAGTAATCGAGCAGCAAGATTAGCAGTAATATTATTAATATCAAAAGAAGGAGACAATTCTACGATATCACAGCCAATTATTTTATTTTTTGTTAATATTTTTTTGATAAAATATAGCAATTCTAATGGATTAATCCCACATGGAGTTGGAACTGAAACTCCTGGTGCAAAAGCCGGATCTAGACAGTCTAAATCTATGGAAATATAAATATTATTATTGGATTTATTTGTACATATTTGAATTATCTGTTTGAGAATTTTTTTTGAGCCATACTCTTGAATATCGATTGGATCAATTATATTTGCACTATATTTCCTGATATTAAATACCTCTTCTGGTTCACATGCGCGAATACCTACAAACACACTTTTCTTGATATTTATACAATCAATAGAATCGCTGACAACTGATCCGTAATAATCTTTAGTTGATGTAACAAAGTCTGGGTGAGCATCAAAATAGATCAAATTTATTTCTTTCTTCGTACTGTTTTTTATGGCATGTAATGTTGTAGTTGTTATTGAATGATCTCCTCCCATAATAATCGGAATTTTATTGTGTGTAATAAGTGTACAAATTTTAGAATATAAATTACTACGCGGTACATTTCCTATATCTAAAACTTTTTTTGTAGATAGGCTCCCTTTTATTGGACAGATTGGTATCATTTTACCTGATCTCTTAAAATATTCTGATGCGAATAGTGCTTTTCTTAATTGATTTGGTCCATTTCTTGTTCCTTTTCTGGATGCTTTAGATTTAGATTCATCTGGTACTCCCAATAATACAATATTTGATTCATTAATATTAGTAACATTAGAATAGCGCATATTTACTCAATTATTTGGCTCTTTATTTCAACTTTTTGAAAACCAACTATGTGAATAGTTTAGAGGTGATAATGGTTGACCTAATGTAAACTTCATAGCCCAAGTGATTATAATTATAGCTAAAACAATTTAGCAGTTAATATTCGAGATCTCATCTTGGTAATAATCTTCTAAAGACGACTTAAATGTTGATAAGAATTTATAATTTATTCAAATAAAATTATACCTGTAATCTTTAATCACTTCAATATATTAATTCAATGAGTATAATGAACCAGATAATTGGCAAAATTACTTGAGAAGTACTTTCCCTTGTTAATGCTATTTGTGCTTCGCTATATACTATGTTTCAACAATAAGTTGGGTTTGATAAGTTTCATAAAATTTGTAAATAGAATTATGATGTTTTTTCGATAGTTAGATTGATAGAAGATAGTCTCAAAAGATGCTCTCAAAATAACTATTACATTACTATAGTTTATTTTATCATTACAATATTGATTTTGTTTCCATATTTCCTTCTTCAATTAATCCTAATATTCCGAATAATAGTATTACTTTTGATTTTCAATAGATAGTATATCAAATATCAAGAGTAAAATTATATGAATCAAGATTTGTTTTATTCTTTATAATATTTTACTTTACTATTTCAATATAATGCTTAGAAATATATACTTAAAAATTAAGGTTAGAGTATTGTATAAGGAAAATATTTTTTTCTCACAGAAAAAAGAGATCAATAAGGCCTATTTTAGAGGAGAAGTTGTTATGATTGAGGTTTTAAATCAAAATAATTCAGTGGAACATGAAATGTATCATGTATTTTTTAGAAAAGGTGCTTTAACTACTTTACATTTTCATGAAACTGAACAAATCCTAATTACGACGAATGGAAAAGGAATTTTATGTCTATTTAAAGAAAATATTATTGAAAATTTGGAAGAATCTGCGGAAACAATTATACTTGAAGATGGTGATGTTGTTAGCATACCTCCATTTATTTGGCATTTTCATGGTGCATTAAAAGATGATTTTGCTCATATCGCATTAAGGAATAGGTATAGAACTGATTCAAGTGGAAACAAAATACAAGCAGGAAATGTATGGGAAAAGGATTTTGTTGATCATTTACAACACTTAAATAAGACTGAAATGGATGAACTTTCTTTAAAAATTGATCAAAGAGTAAAAGAAATAGTCCAAAATGAATTAGTCAAGGCCTAACTTTAGATAATTACCATAAGTTAATAACTTATATAATTAACGTAGTTCATCAAAAGATGAAGAAAAGGATGGTTTTTTGCTAGACCTAAAGTCGAAATACTCTTTAACTTCTTTTCTTAAAAGATAAAATATTATTAAACTATTTATGATTATAGTAAAAATATTTCCAAATAATATAGATGGATTGCTTAAAATTGATTCTATTATAGTGAACAAACTTAACACTATTAGAATCATCAAAACGTTACCTAGTACAGATATAAAAGATATTATTAGAGTAATAGTACGTGCCCAGGACTTACCTTTTAAAAGCCCATAAGATATTAAGAAATGAATTAATGAAAACAGAGTTATAATAACTGCTATAAAATAAATAAAGTAATTCAAATTTTTGATTATGTTAGAATTATTGATATTATTACTAAAATTGGTAATATTTATTTCTGTACCATTTGAAGAAAGCATATCAAGGCTATTTATAGTAGTAGCAAAATTTGAGGCTAGAAAAAAAGCGACTATTCCACTAAATAGCAAAAATGAACCATTGAGAATCATCAAAATAGAAATTATTGTAATACCAATAGGTCGATTCCTACTCATCAAGAATTTTGTTATATACATATGGATTTATAAGTATATAATTTCAAAATATTGCTCAAGTGATAATAATATAACGTCACTTCTTCAATAACAATAACTTTCGTAGAGAAAAGAATACATAATACTGTCCAATCGAGACTGTTTTTATCATATGTTTAAGCGGTTTTGTAATAATTTTTAGTAAAGACAAAAGGTATTTGACTTTAGTTAGTATTGGAAAAATCGCTAAAAATCTAATACATTAAATCAATTCTTATATCGAACAGATAATGTTATAATCTAAAGTAATGAAATAAAATTAACTTGAATTAACATGGCATAACAAATTATGATTATTAAATTTATTTTTATTTTTATTCTTCTATTGTATGACTTTGTTCCCGCATAAATTGTGTAAGATAATATTTTCCACCTGTCCCTTTTCCTGAGAAACCAGAATTTTTCCAGCCACCAAAAGATTGATTTCCTACAAGCGCACCTGTAGTTGAACTTTTTGGTCTATTTACATAGACAACTCCAGATTCTATATTATTTAAAAACTCATTTATCTCTTTTTTATCTTTTGAATAAAGTCCCGCTGTTAATCCATATTCAGAATTATTACACAGATCAAGAGCTTCATAAAATTCCTCAAATTCCTTAATACACAAAAATGGCAAGAATAATTCCTTCTTTAAAAGGATATTATCAAAAGATATTCCATTTACTATTGTAGGGCTAACGTAATATCCGTATTTTAAATTACCTTCCTCTATAACTTTTCCTCCATAGAGAATTCGTCCTTCTTGTGAGGCAATATTCACATACTTCTTAAAGTTGTGAAAGGCATTAAAGTTAATGAGCGGACCTACATCACAATTTTTGTTATCCGAATTTGCTACATTTATTTTCTCAACCCTTGATATTAATTTTTCAATAAATTCTTTCTTTACCTTTTTATGAACATAAACTCTTGAACATGCACTGCATTTTTGTCCTGCATAGGAAAAAGCAGCTCGACTAATTCCCTCTGCAGCTTTGTCCAAATCGGCAGTTTTTGTGACAATGGTTGGATTTTTTCCACCCAATTCTGCGATTATTGGTCTAGGTTTTATATCGGCCGAATTTTTATAAAGAGTATATCCCACATCTTTGGAACCTGTAAAAACTATGCCTGAAATCTTATCGTTCTTAATTATGATTTTTCCTATTTTCTCAGCATCTCCGGTAATATAGTTCAATACACCTGGTGGTAAACCTGATTCTATCATTATTTCTACGATTTTGTATCCTATTAGAGGGGTATTACTTGCTGGTTTCGCGACGGTAGTATTTCCTGTAATAATTGCTCCCATATTCATTCCAACAAAAATAGCCGCAGGAAAATTAAAAGGTGATATTATTGCCCAAACACCATAAGGTTTCATGATACTAATATTTTTTGTGGTTTTTCCTATTCCATTATTTTTAGTAACATATCCATTGTTGTTGATCATATCAATACAATAATAATTTATAAAATCTATTGCTTCATCAATATCTGCAATTGCTTCATATCTATTTTTCCCATTTTCAAATGTTAAGAGAGCGGCTAGTTGAAATTTATTTGAGCGGATAGTATTTGCCGCTTTTTTAAGAATTCTAATCCTCTTTTTATAGTCAAGTTTACTCCATTCCTTGAATGAATGATACGACGAATCTATAGCCTTATTTATCAGTAGATCTGATATCTTGGAAACATATCCAAGTATTATGCGTCGGTCAACTGGAGATACATGTTTATATTTATCTTTAGTGTATATCTTTTCATTATTTATAATAATGGGATAATCTTTATTATTAAATTCTTTTTTTATAGATTCAACTGCATTATCAAATTTTTTATGGAATACATTCTCTTGATTTCTTTTGATATAATTTTCATGTGTGAGTTCATTTATAAATCGCATATAAAGAATATAGTTCTTATATTTATTAAACAATTTATTATCAAATACCATTATTACAATTGATTTGACCTGGAATTCTAAAAATCGCCATAATGATATTACAATGAAGAAAAAATCTTTATCAATAGTAAAAAAAATACATAAACTTGCTTATAATTCAACATTTGTCTATCCTTTAGTGATTAAGGATGGTCAAGGATGTTACCTCGAAGATGTAGATGGAGAACAATATTTAGATTTTACTTCTAATATTGCCTCTTGTCCATTAGGTTATAACCACCCAGAACTTAATGAGATTATAAAAAGATATGGAGGTATAGGTGCACACAAAATAGCAGGTCAGGATTTTTATTGTGAAGAGCATTGTCAACTAGCTGAAAAATTACTTTCAATTAGCACTCCACATTCAAAAGTTTTTTTTATAAACAGTGGTGCAGAAGCAGTAGAGAATGCAATTAAACTTGCTTATAGGCGAAATGGACCCTTACCTGGGATTGCTTGTATAAATGCATTTCATGGACGAACCTTAGGTGCACTTGCTTTTACATTTAGTAAAGATGTACAGAAGGTTAATTTTCCTGAACTCCCCGTAAAGAGAATAAAATTTTGTATTTCAGATAATGATCCTGAAATAGACACAATTCAAGCAATAGCAAGTGAGTATAAAGTTTCTTTTATTATTATAGAACTAATTCAAGGAGAAGGCGGAGTAAATGTAGCCAGTAAAAAATTTGTTAATACTCTCACTAAAACATCTATAAAATATGGCATCCCTCTTATTATAGACGAAGTCCAAACAGGATTAGGCAGGACAGGAAGATGGTGGACATATCAACATTATGGTATCAAACCATCTATTGTAACAATTGCAAAAGCACTGCAACTTGGAGCGGTAGTTTTTGATAAAAAGTTTGAACCAAGTAAACCCGGGGTACTATCTAGTACGTGGGGAGGTGGTAGCAGAATAGATATGGCTATTGGAATAAAAACAATTGATATTATTTACAACGGAAAAATAT
>DATDKD010000111.1:0-7959 GCA_036520175.1 Nitrososphaeraceae archaeon | reverse complement strand
TGATAAGGCTGAAAGACTATCTAGACTAGTACAGTCTGGAATTGTGACAGTTAATAATGTTGTTATGTCAGATCCAAGAGTTCCTTTTGGTGGTATCAAAAATAGTGGTTTTGGTAGAGAATTATCAAAATATGGAATACTGGAGTTTGTTAATATCAAATCAGTAAGATTTTATGACCAATTAATGAGAAACCATCATGTAGAATAACATTAGCAATAACGTAATTACTAATGCATTAATAAGAAAAAACATTAACTGTTGTAGTTTCTACCACTATAAACCAATTTTAAAGGAGAAAAGATAGCAAGAATTATCATAGACTTTTTTCTCGAAAATCAAATAATCATTATTTTGTTATGAATTTATAATTTCTAATTGAATTATGGATTAATTAAAACCTTTATTATATTGTTATCTATAAAAGATAATGTCTATATCCTTTTTTTATAGAATAGTAATAAATGTATTATAACTTGTGAAAATTTTTATCTTATGATTTATATAAATTAGTATGACTATAAATCAACCTCCTAATACAAATATTAAAAATGAATATAATGACAGTATAGATGATAATTCTAATAATATAGAATTCATCCAAATACGATATACCGATGTCATCGGTAAATTTTTAGCTAAGTATTTCCAAACTGATAAGAGTCACATTTATGAAATTTTCAGAACAGGTATTAGTCTTGATGGGTCTTCGGTAAAAGGGTTTTCGACAATAGATGAATCGGATATGTTATTACTTCCAGATCGTACAACTGAAAGAAAGATCAACTTGTCAAATAATAAAATAACAGCAGTTATAGCTGACATATATCGAGGACTTAACCAAGGAAGATCATCAAGAGATCCTCGATATGTTTCACAAATGATGGAAGACTATTTGGCTATGAATCAAATTACATGCCAAGTCGGTGCGGAAGTAGAGTGTTTTATATTTGATGAAATAATTTTTTCTAATAACCTCACAACATCTTCTGTTGAGGCTGTGGAAGGTAATCCAATAAAAAAAAATCTGCAAAGTGTAGATGGAACTCAGGATCCAACGAATGTTTCTATCTTCTCATCCGAACAAGTCGGAAACGGAAAATATCCTATACGTCCAAAATCTGGGTATGATATAACTCCTTTTCAGGATTCATTAATAGATTTTAGATTTGAGATAGCAAGAATATTAAAAAAATATTACTCTATAGAAGTAACTAATTTAAATCATGAAGTAGCGAGTAATGGTCAAATCGAAATAAATTTTATGCATGATATTCTTACAAAAACTGCTGATAATGTACAGTTATACAAAGATGTTGTGAGAAATGTGGCAAAAAAATACAACAAGATTGCAAACTTTATGCCCAAACCTATCTTCGATGAGAGTGATCCGACTAAAGGAGATAATGGTTCAGGTATGCATGTTAGTGTGAGCTTTTGGAAAAAATCTACTTCCACAACAAACAATTCAAATATTTTCTATGATTCAGATGATGCTTATTCCGAATTAAGTCAAATAGGTAGATATTTTATAGGAGGCTTGCTTGACCATGCTCCCTCTCTTTCATCCTTAGTTACACCAACAGTTAATTCCTATTATAGGATTATCCCCGGATTCGAAGCGCCAGTATATGTAGCATGGGCTAGAGGTAATAGATCTGCGGTGGTGCGAATACCAGTAAATGCTAAAGGTAATGATTCATCAAAAAGAATCGAATTTAGAGCTCCCGATCCTTCAGCGAACTCATATCTTGCATTTTCAGCAATAGTTGCTGCTGGATTGGATGGAATTAAGAACAAAATTGATCCTGGCAATCCTGTTAATGAAAATATATACAAAATGTCAGATCATAAACGTAAAAGTTTTGGAATAAACATGCTTCCATCCAGTCTATATGAGGCTTTAATGTTCCTGAAAAGCGATTCTAAATATTTGAATCTATGTTTTGAAAGACAACTAATAGAAGTATATATTACTTTAAAATTACAAGAAATAGCGGAAATAGGTACTGATAAATCAAAATTAAAACAATTTCTATATTATTATGATATTTAAAAATACCTCTATTAGAAAATAATTATTATAATGATGAGCTATGAGAGTAAAGGTACAACTTAACTTTTTTACAATAAATTCAACTATTTTCATATATTTAATAATTTAAATTAAACTTTTAGCAACCTCAAGCTCAACATTTACTCCTCTATTATAAGGATCCATCTTTGAATAGATGATTTAACTGGAATCTTTATTATAAATGAAATCCTATATTTAGTACTATGTGCTTTACGAATGAAATACCTGAAAAAGAAGAAGTACTCAAGCCTAAAAAATTGGAAAAAGAAAAGCAACAAGAAAATAAATCTCAGCACGAAGAAAAACCAATTATGGTAAATGCTGCCTAAAAAATCTTAATTTCTTCTCTTATTTTTTAACAAGAAAAAATTTATTATTATAAATAAACTTAATGCATTGCAAAAACTAGTTGATGATAGCAGAATTTTATCTGCAATTAAATAATGCCTTCAAAAGATATACTATTTCCTATACCTACGCTACCTAAATTAAATAAATTGAGCATATACTCATTAAATTGATGCTAATATGGAGTTATTATGACATTTATCTGTAAAAGCTACAGTTAAAGCTAACAATTTGGAACTGTGTCAAGAAATAGTCTGACCGAATAAAAAAACTTCTGTGAAAATTAACACAATGCTTAAAAAATGCAAAAAAAGATGACAAAGAAGGAGTTTATAAGAATGGATAGAGGAAGAACTATTTCTCTTTCGCCTTAGCCATGGAAAGAGAAAGTGTGCTAGACAGATACTACATGACATCATAATAGAAATAGTGGAATCTGAAGATACAGACTCGGCTAAAATTAAGATAAAGCCAGTATTTGGATATAATAAACAATCAGTAAGAAGGGATCAACTTATTGGATCTTTGGAATATTTAATTTTCAAAAGTAATAAAATTGTATTAATGCACACTGCAATAGAATTTGCTATAATTATGACTAAATCATTAATTCCTATTCCATAGACAACCCACAAACTAAGGCCTCTTATTAATACTATTACTAACCATATTGATACATCATCAGTTTTTCATGTTTTTATTGATTTAATTATCTGGGGTATACTACTGGATACGGCAAAAACAGTTGCCATTATACCTATAAGAGTCACTATAATCGTTGGCAATGCTCAACTATAATTATAACATTTATTATATTTTATCTCAATAAAATCGAATATATTTTTTATTAGGCTTCTTATATAGGATCTATTATCTTAGAATTGATTATTGTTTAGAGCAATAGACTTCAAAAACATAGCGTAGGATCGAATGCCAAATAGAATAGTCTGGCAAGATGAATGACTAACAAATAAATAGAAAAACCAAAAAACTAAGAAAGTATAAGAGGTACTATGATGCAAAAAGTAAAGCTTGAGCTTGATTTTGTCAATTAATACTGCTTAACTGATTTAAATGAGGATGTACAAATGAAATACCTTGACTCTTAATATTGCTGTACTAGTAAAACTTGAACCTGATTTTTCCGAAGGTAGTGTCAGTTATAATCCTGATGGAACTTTAAATAGAGCAGAAACAAAAAGTAGATTAGGTGCTCATAGTGCAATAGCATCGCTGGCTGCATTTTATACAAAAGTAAAATATGGAGGTTACATTTCAGTCTGTTCTATGGGTCCTCCAATGGCAGAAATTGCATTGCAGGAAGCCCAATTAATTTGTGACGCTGATGAGCTACATTTATATAGCGATCGCCTCTTTGCGAGTGCTGACACTTTAGCAACTGCAGAGGTTCTAAAACAGGGAATCAAGAAAATGAACAGTGGAAAGGAAATGGACATTGTATTTTCTGGACATCGTGCTTCTGATGGGGAGACAGGTCAAACGGGTCCACAGACTGCATGGAAATTGGGATTTACTTTTTTAGGAAATGTAATTGATTTTTCTGTGGATCTAAATAATAGATTTATTCTTGCTAAAAGACTTATTGCATTACCAGGTTTTTATGATATAGTAGAGGAAATCCAAGCACCGCTACCTGTATTTATTGCAATAGATCCTCTATACAAACCAACTTTCGATACAATCTCCCTTAGATTAACTTCCTCAAAATATCTTAAAGAAGCAAAAGAAAGAGCAGATAGTTATAAAACTTATCTCAATGTTCTCGATCATAAGAAACTCGAATTAGATCCCAGGCTTGTCGGTTTACCTGGCTCTCCAACAATCGTTCATAAGGTTGAAAAGATTCCGAAAGCTAGAACAACTAGAATAGCGGAATTAATAGAAGGACACGATCGAGAAGGTATAATAAATAGCGTAACAAAAATACTTCAATTAATACAAAAATAAAAGGACTCTAATGGCCATGATTACAATAAACAAATTGGAAAATAACCATATAACAAACAAAGATGAAAGGTATAGACACTTATTCGTCATAATTGAATCTCTTAACAATGAATTGATTCCATCTAGCCTGGAAATGTTAGGAGAAGCAAGAAGATTGATGGATCATTTCAACCAAAAATATAACTTAAATGAAAAAGTTATTGCTATTCATTTAGGAGATGGTATAAAGGATTTATCACAAGATCTTATATATTATGGTGCAGATGCTGTGATACATGCAGATGATCCCTATTTAAAATATCCCATTAATAAAATTTATACCAAAATAATATCTCGCATAGTAACGGATCCTAATTCTATTAGGGAAATCTCACCAGAATACATCTCTGCATTTAAAAAACCGAGATATATGTTCTTTTTAGCAGATAGTATAGGTAGACATCTATCTTCCACAGTATTAGCAGAATTAGATTCTGGTCTGGCTTCAGATATAAACAAGCTGGTAATAAGCGATTTAGATATAAAACATCAACATAAAACAAAAGGAGAAACTATTACATATAAGAAAACCTTAGAGATGTACAGACCTGATTTTTCAGGATTTCTTTGGACTACAATCTTATGTCTTGATAACAAGAATCCTGAAATTGAAAAAGAATTTCATCCACAAGCATGTAGTATCATTCCAGGGGCTTTTCAACCTATTATAAAAGACACAAAAAGGACCGGAATAATATCTCACTACCATCCTCAGTTTGATGAAGAGGATCTCAAAATAAAAGTATTGAAACAAGAACTTGTCAAAAATCCTGTCCAGTTTGAGAATTATAAAATTATCGTGAGCTTTGGTCGAGGTATCAAAGAAAATGCAGAGGAAAATATAAAACTTATAGAAAAATTAGCTAAACTTCTCGATGCTGAAATTGGTATATCGTTACCTATATCAAAGAAAATATTTCATTTAAGTGAAAAATACGATTCTATCTATATAACTCCTAATAGAGTGGTTGGAACGAGCGGTAGAAAAGTTACGCCTATAATTTATATCGCTGTTGGAATTAGCGGAGCAATACAGCATTTAGATGGTATGAAAGAATCTGACTTTATCATTGCTATAAATCCAGATGAAAACTCCCCCATCAAAGATGTATGTGATGTTTTTATTAAAGGACGGATGGAAGATGTAATCCCAGTTATAATTGAAGAATTAGAAAAACGGTCTGGGCAAATGAAAGAAAGAGAAATCGAAGTGAACACATATGGAAAATTTTGATATAACTATAGTTGGAGGCGGATCTGCAGGACTAGCCGCACTTAAACACTTGTCTAACTTAGGTAAGCAAGCTATTTTGTTAGAAGCCGGCAAGGATATTGGCTCTAAGAATGTTTCAGGAGGTATTTTGTATTCTAAAAAATCAAATAATGGGAAAATTTACAATGTTGAAGACATTTATGGAGAAAGTTTTCTAACAGAATCTCCTTATGAAAGGCTAATTACTAAATATATTTTGAATGCTACTTCAAAAGATAAAGTCTTTTCAATAGACCTTACTGAAGCTCATAATTATCAAACAAATTTTGGTTTTTCTGTACTTTTAAATAAATTAAATTCCTGGTTTGCAAAAGAAGCTCAAAGTGTAGCAGAAAAACTAGGTGGAGGCATTATTACAGGAGTGCATGTAAGATCTCTAAGATGGGATGAAAAAAGATCAAAAATAATAGTGGAAACTGACGAACTAGAAGAATTTGAAACAAAAGTAATGATTGCAGCGGATGGTGTAAATTCTGAGATAGCAGAATTGGCAAACGCAAGAGAAAAATTCTCTCCTAGTGAATTGTATCAAGGTGTAAAGGTTGTAGTAAAATTACCAGAAAAATTAATTGAAGAACGTTTTAATCTAACCAACTCGAACGAAGGAGCCGCTTACCTTTTTGCAGGAGATGTATCATTGAATCTTATTGGTGGTGGATTTGTTTATACTAACAGAGACTCACTTTCAATTGGAGGGGTTTATCATTATGATTCTTTACTAGAAAATCCAATAGAACCTGCAGAAATTGTGAATGCAATGCTAAGAAATCCGCTGATCAGTGAATTAATAAAAGACGACGTCCCTTTAAAAGAGATAGATAAAACTCTCCCAAAAGAGGAACAAGTAAGAAAGTCCTTTGCAGTTACAAAGTTACTAAATAACTGGAATGAATTAAGGCAACTTTATTATTCTCATAAATTAAAGATGAAATCCATCGAAGATAGAAAATACAATTCAGAGGAAGAAATAAAATCAAAGCTCGATAATTTGACTCAAAAGCTTACTGATGAATATCATACTAAATTTATGACTAATTATATAGAACTTGAATACACTACAAAATTAGTCCCAGACGGTAAACGAGGAAGGATGAAAAAACCCTATCATAAAAATATATTATTCATTGGTGATGCCGCTGGTCGTGGTCTATTCTTTGGACCACGAATAGAAGGATTAAATGTAGGAATAGATGATGCAGCTAGAGCTTCCATTGCTATTGCTAGATCTCTAGATAAAAATAATTTTGGAACTGATTATTTAGGTGAGTTTTATACTCAGTCGATAGAACAAAGTCCGTATAGTGTTGATATGAAAGAAATTGATAAACAATATCTTAGTGTAATTTTAAATAGTACAAGAAATAAAATATCATCTGATGCTTTGGGATTAAAACATAAACTACTTTTTAATCTTATTTCTAATGACGGTTTAAGGAATTTTTTTATTACATTGATTAATAAATATGGATATACACGTTTACTTTCATTAATTGAATCTGAAGACGTATACTTTAAAATCCCTATTAAAATAGCTGACAAGGTAGGAACAGTAAAGTCATCTACTTATGTTCCACAAATACCAACGGTTCAAGATAGAGTTGCAAAATTATGTTACCATGAAGATACAATATCTCATATAAAAATCCTAAATTCTGGCCAAAATTTTCTTAAAAAAATGGTAACACTTTGCCCAACAAAATGTTACAGCTTAGAGGGTAATGACGTTATATTACAACATGAGGGCTGTATTGAATGTGGTACTTGTTCGAAAGAAACTGAATGGAGGCATCCTCGAGGGGAAAAAGGTGTAGTATTTAAATACGGCTAATTTTTTACCGAATTTTATTTTGATAACCTCTCATATTATATAACCAATTATTTCCTACTTAAGGTTTATTGTTATTAGTGCAAATTTGTTTGGTTTATACCAAAGCAATATCTAAGAAGATTATTTTCTCATAGGATTTTATTATTAATATAGTAGTAGTAATATATAAAACAAATTCACTCCTCCACAATTTTATACATATTACAAGCTCAATTTAGTTGATGTTTCTTTAAAGTACCTACAATAACTATTCAGGTAATTTATTCAGTATTATTTATTGTCCACTCTTTATTTGCGATATTCTAATTTCTTTTTTTCTGCAATAAATTCTTCATCATTTGTTGTATTACTTTTCTCGATTTTTTCTTTAGAAAAATTATCTTGGGAATCTTGATAAATTACTATTGCAGAATGCTGAAAGTCATTAT
>DATDKD010000110.1:0-3666 GCA_036520175.1 Nitrososphaeraceae archaeon | reverse complement strand
TTCTGGATGAGACCAATGGACTACACACCAGGACAACCAATTCCATTAAAGAAGAATGCTGTTTTCGTAAAGGGTTGGGAAGAAGGTTAACCTCCTGTCCTCAATTGAGTCCTAAAAACTCTTTTTTTAAATTTTTATCTTGTTAGTTCTTTCTTGAATCAATGAATTTAATTTATTATTAATTTATTATTAATTTATTTTTTGTTTTTAAACTAAAATTGATAGAATCTAAATATTATTATCGGGTTTAATATAAAAATGAAAAATAATTATCGAATTAATTTTTTGAAGCTCGTTTAATAATATTAACTTTATACTATCAGCAGTAGTAGTTCTATATCGTAGTTAATCTCAGATATTATTTGTCCTTCTTTATTCTACTTATTGATTTGTATAGAAGAGTGTATGGAAATGTTATTTAATTTTAAGAAAGAAAGTTTGCGTTTGCAATACTAGATGTGTGCGGACACACTATTGATACTGTTTAATAGAAAATATAGTTCTAGCATATAAAAAGCAAAAAGAGATTATACCTCATCCTTATCCTTCTCTAGTTCTTTGAGAGACAAGAAGTTTTTTAATTAGCAAAATATTGTGTGAGGCATATTGGTAGACTGGAATGAACAAATCAAAGCTCATCTGGTTTGGATATGGGGTGAAGAAGAGGGTTTTTTGAAACGAGGTAAAGAAGGTATGCTTGTTATCACTGATAGACGCATAGCTTTTATCTCAAAAACAAATATGACTTATCGAACACATGATGTACATGCTATGAGGCAACTTAAACGATTCAAGGAAGGTGAAAATGTATTTCGTCCATTAGAAGGATACAAAGTAAAAGATTTAGAAGACGATCTTAATAAAAGTGGTGAAAATCTTGAGATACCCTTTAGACAGATTTTAGATATCACTCAACATGAGAAGCGATGGGGAACGCTGTTAAAAGTTAATGCCAACCTTATAGACAAATCAAAGATATACAAGTTTTCAATTGTTAAAGGCTGGGTAAAATACCCACTTAAAGATCCAATTGAATTTCAGCGCATGGATTGGACAGATCTTATTGATCTTTTTAAAACCTCATTATAGAGATAATTTTTATGTTCCGCTTTTATTTTGGTTTTATTTTCTTTTCGTAGTGTTAAATTAGAACAAAGAGATCTGGGTATTTGTAAGGCATTTCAGTAATCTTTATGCCCAATGTTTATACCCAAAAGAAAATTCAATTTAATAATAATTATACTTCATTGCATCAAAGGAGATACTATAATTGATAGATAATAAAAACAACTTTATAGTGATATATATAATAGTCAAAAAAACAAATTAATTACTCAAAATAACAAGAAAGTAATTGCAGTATCTAGTAGTGAAAGTTGAATAGTATTGTATACAATTTTTTTTGCTTTATTAGCTTTAATTTGCTTATTGCACTTCCCAATTTTATTATAAATACATAAAAAAAGGAGGAGAAAGAGAGTTAGTAATAGGTATTTAATTAATATGTACCCCTAATTTTATTAGCTAGCTATCCAGCTAGATGGATTTGTTCTTTTATCATTTGACTAAATTGTTCTTTTGACTAACTTCATATACATGAATTTTCACATTTATTTTGTGCATATGATTTTTTGATGCCTGTTAGTATGTAAGTATTACATATAATGTCAAATCGCTGTAGTTATGATTGCTTTTGTCTATTCATCATTGTAATATTGCACAAGAGATGAAGAAAATTAATCTTTTAAACAATAAAAGAGAATTATGGGATGTAATATATTTAGAAAGAAAAACAATATACTAATAGTATCCTTTTTTTATATTGTAATCCAATAGATTGATAAATACGATGCCACTCTATGAGGGTTGCATTTACTTTGTTTATTGGTGACAATGTTTTCACATCAAATGGAAAGAATATTGGCAAGATAAGTAAAATAGATAATGAGCATTTCACAGTATATAACCGAGGCCTTATACAAGATGAGGAATTTCAAATTCCAATTTCTGCCATTTCACATTTTGACATAAAGACAGGTAAAGAAGATTCATCTATCATACTAACTGTAAATGAAGAGCAGATTAAACATGGATATGAAATTGTAAGTAAAAAGCCTAATTCAGAGCTGATAAGTGGTAAGTCAAATTCAGAATACAAAATACCACTAGAAAAGGAAGTGATTCATTATGAAACAATACAGCATTTTGAGGAAAATGTTGCTTCTTCTACTGATAAACTCCCTTCTAAAGAAGAGTATATTTGTGATATGTGTATGTTAAAGTTTAACAATCCTGACAATTTACAACAACACCGAGCAGAGAAGCATTCTGCTCCAACTGGAATTTGAGGAGGAGGAGGAGCGTCATTATGGGCCTCCAAATCGTTGTATTTTAATTCTTTTACATACGTTGTTTAAAAGTATAATTACTATCTGCCTAATTAGACACATGGTCACTATCTCTTTCATAAAAATTATCTAGATTCATAGTCATCTACTTCACACTACTACTGGTTCTAAGCAGCTCATTGTTATACAAATAGATGTCATATCTGAGATTATTATTATTAAGCTGGATAGTAGTATATATGACGTATTCTAAATCTTAATAATTCAGATGGAGTAATATGTTAATTAAGCCAGCTTGATGTTGTGTAGTAGATAATAGTGAAAATGCATTATTAATCTTCTATCAATACTTTCATTGAGAGTAGCTTGGTAATTTCCTTTGATGATATTAACTGGCTATATCTATATATATAGATATATATATACATACATACTTACATTCTTAATAATGGTAAAATAATGCTATTATAGATTTAAATTTTAACTAATTGGCATTTTATCTACTTGTTATAGTAATCCTGGTTTACTTAATCTTTATTTTATCTATGGAATGTTGCATTACATCATCACATTAACAACTTGTACATTATGATTCACAAGACAAGAGACTATTAATCATCATAAAAATACATTATATGCTGATTATTTCTTTTATAAACAAACTACTATCTAGTTTAGAAAATCTTTCCAGTTCTATTTTTGCGCCGGATTTCATAATCTCCCGCAAATGCTTTCCTGCATTCTCATTTATCCACCATTTTTCGCCAAATTTATTTTGCAGATAAATGTCTAGTTCCTTAGCACGGACGGCTGCAAGTAAGTAACTTGGAACATACATTATTGCGTCTGGAAGAATATGATGAAGCATCCAATATTCGCCTGGCATTTCAAATCCCGTATATTCTTTAATCAATTTAGAATAAAGTACATTTGCATCTTCTATTGAAAGATTTTTGCGCCAGTATTCTGCTTTCATCAATGAATTTGCAGTATAGAACGTAACAAAAAAAAGTTCCATAAAGTTGTTACGACCCACTAATTCATTGCGGATATTTTCATCCTTGATCTCAAGGACAGATTCTAAATAATTACCATTTTTTGTCAATCTCTCTAAAAGGATTGAAAATATCTCTGCAATACCCATTGAAAAACTGTATCTGTTCCAGTATTCTAGTGTTGGATCAATTGAGGTTGCATGTATAGCATGACCTGTTTCATGGAAACATCCTTGAAGATCAAAATATGGACTTTCAGTTTTATATAACACACGAATATCATTTGGCACTTGGACGAAGAAACAGATAGGAGATGGGTATTT
>DATDKD010000109.1:0-6077 GCA_036520175.1 Nitrososphaeraceae archaeon | reverse complement strand
ATCAATTTCATCAAATAATTTTCTCCCTAGAACCATTTAAATAATCAGATCACCGTTAAATTTCAATATTTTGAATACTATTAGTTATTAATTACATCGATGGGCTATAATGAGTGTATGTACATAGCTAAAAGTCCCTTTGAGATCAACTCGCACTCCCAATTCAATGCGATAATGGGAATATATATCGTGTGTCTACATAGTTTTAGAAATAATATTTATGAAATAATATTTTATGATATTCATTGACTAACTAAAATATAAGTTTGGTTATATAAATATGATAATATTAAGATTGCAAACCTCAAAGATTTTAAAAGAGTTTGTTTACATATCGAGAAACATTCTAAACTATTGCAAAAAGTTGTTAATAGTCAATCCAATATGTTATAAGTGCCTATAGTATCTTTATAAGCAAATACGGTAACTTTTACTTTCTTATTTCTAATTTTTTTAGAAATTATTTCTTCTACTTTATCTATTATATGCACAGGATAACCATCAATACTATTATATTCTTGAAAGATTTCATCATATGGTTCGACAAACCACCATTGCTGTGTTTCTTCATTAATTTCTATTTGGGAAATTTGTAATACTGTCATTTAGTTTTCAATTGTTTATTATTATCATTTTATATAAAAGAAGTCTCTAATCAACTCTCCTTTTTAGGTCAACATTAGTTCACGAAACGTTAGCCCTATTCTATAAGTGAGTTCATATAGGAGAAATTTTATATAATTATTTATTCATATTTTTGAAAATAAAGATCAAATTCTATTGCAATAAGGATACATTTTTTTAATATCTAAATTATTCTATAGAGAAATTTTTGCTATTATACTTTATAGCACAATTTTCGAGTGTTCTTAATAAAATGGTTATTGTACTCTTTTTCTTAAAATTAATGATTCTACGTTATTGATTAAACATGCAATTGATTAAAAGATGTACCATAATATATTTATGTTAATGATAGGTATTGTTTTTGTTGTTGTTAAGGAATTACAATAATTCCGATACCTTTTACAATAAACCACGATTATTAGTATTAATTGCAAGTGTTGTTATTTCATTATCAATAGTTCCCTTTATTCTTCCTCACATCTTTCATCCTCACATGATATACCATATTCTACTGCATATTGTGGCTTTGATACTATCTCAATTTCTTGCTGTTGTATCTCTAATGGCATATCTAAAATCTATGACTAGTCGTATATTGTTTATGACTTTAGGATTTATGACATTAGTTGTTGCTGAATATGTTTATTTATTGAACTCTACTGAAAATTTCCATGTACTGTATATTCTTCACATTAATATTGAGGTTTCTCATTTAATCTTGTTGATAATGGTTATATTTTTTAGTATTTCTTTGTTGAAAAATCCGCGGTGAATTCCCATATGGCTAATAATAAATATGAAAAAAAAACTAATTCAATTCGAGAAAAAATATTTCAATTTGTTGATGAATCTCCAGGAATAAGATACAGAGAACTATTAAGAACTACAGGACTCACTAATGGTGTTTTGTCGTATCATTTGAACCTCTTGGATAATTCTGGAAAGGTTAGGATAAATCGAGTTAATGATAGAGTAACTAGATATTTTTCTCATGATGTTCCCATTGATGAGTTCAATTTGATAGGACTATTCCGTCAACCAACTACTAGAAAAATTATTATGTATATATTAGAATCTGGAAATTGTGGATTTAATGATATAGTAATGCATACAAAGAAAGTCCCTTCAACGATTTCATGGCATTTGTCAAAATTAAGTGATGCAAATATTATAAAGGTACGTAAACAAAATGAATTTAAATATTATGAAATTGGAATAAACAAATTAAAACTTCAGGATCTTTTATCTAAATATAAAAGTAGTTTTACAGAAAAAATTGTTGATGATTATGTAGATATGATTAATGAATTCTGATATCGTTTAAAAAATAGTTTGGATTATCCTATTTCGATTAACTAAAAAGAAAGTGACCCTTTTGAGGCCACTAATGAAATGAAACTACTAAACAACCGAATATTATCCTTTTGTCTATTTTACTTTATGTTATTGATATTAATAATCTTGTGGTACATTCGATGAATGTACTGTATTTTTACTATTATGACCTCGTCACGTGATAGAGATAGAAAAAACTTCATCTATACCATCAAAGATTCCTATGACTGGTTGTTGGATCCATTATAATGCTCATCTTTCTGCTGTTTATCGTCTTAACCTTATTACCTTAGGAGTAATTTCATATATTATTTAATTACAAAACACAAGTCAAACCTATTAACTAAATATACTTATAAAAATGTAAGAAGTTATTCTCTGAGTTTTTTTACTTTTCCTCTACTCGCTATTAGTATTATGGCAGAGGCACTCAACGCTGTAGCAATATAACTTAAAAGATTAGTTCTTTCAATCTCTGATTTTATAGAATTATCTTCATTATCCATTTTTTGTATTAGCTGTTTTGTGGAATTGACTTGTTCTTTTGTTTCCTCTATTTGATTCGACAAATCCTTCATTATTGGAGTAATTTGTTTTCCAATATTCTCCAAGCTATTAGAACTTTCAGAAACAATAGGGAAAGTTAATTTTTTTGCATCTTCCACTTCTTCAATTTGAATGTCATTGTTTATGTTCTGTGTTCCTATAGTTCCCTTTAAATTAAGAGAATAAGTCCCTAAGTTGGATGGAATTATATCTGCCAAATATTGACCAACACTTTCTTCAGATGGAAGAAAATTTAATTTCTTGTTAATGCCACCATAATTGATGCTTACTGAAAGATCCTTCATGGCATTTCTAACTGGAGAATCATTTTCAAATATAAATATCACCAGCTCATTTAAATTATTTATTAGAGGCGGTTCATTTGACCATCCTGCTTCTATTGTGTAATTTCCTACTTTTATTTCAGTATGTCCATAAACTGATTGTATACTAAAACCAATTGAGAATAAAAAAATAAGAATGAAAGAAAGTATTATAACAGGATTTTTATCTATCATAATTGTGATTAGTAAATCTCGTTATTTTAACCTATAAATTTTATAAAATTGTTCCACAATATTCTCATATTGTATGATTATATACTCGTTTTATTTTATTTAGTAAATACACACAAATAAAATATATGTATACATTGTTGTAATAACAGCCAGACTAACATAAATAACTTTTACTGTAAATTTTGTAGTTGCTCCTATTTTTTCAATCATTATATATTATATTTAACTAAAAATAATATGTATTCAAAAATATATTCAATAGTAATTTCATCTATTCTTGCATTTGCTGTAATTGCAGAAATACCAAAAGCATTTGAAAATATAACAGCACAAGAAGATGGCACCAGTATCACTCAAGGTGAAGATATGAATGGCATTAACCAAAGTCAAGGAAATGAGAGTGGAATGGTTCAAGATCAATCTAATATGGCAAAGAATGATGGAAATAACGAAGAGGAGGAAGGCGATGATGAATGAATAGGATGTTAAATAATTCGTAAACATTCTTTACCCTTTGTTTGTTTATAATATGGAAATTATTTTAAAATAAAACAAATGATAAAAGTAAAAAACTGGAAAATGGGAAATCTATCCATAAATGTTATAGAGAAAAAAAAGATCTCTTATTATAATCAAGTTTTAAGTCTTAGTACCTAAATTTTAATTATAAGGGGACTGGCTATGTATAAAATCCTTGACTAAATCATAAAACCTTAAAACGAGAGCAAGAAGTAATAGATTTAAACAAATAAATAAATAGTTGAAAAACAATAAGATTTTAAAATTTAAATAATTCTTCTGCGTATAATATACTAATGTCTACTGATCCCCCAGTATACAATTGGGATAGGATAGTACTCAAACCTGTACGTTCAAAAGATAATCAAGATGTTGGAAACGTCATTTCAATAGGAAATGATAGTTTTACAGTTCATTCAGGTCGGTATGAGTTTATTATATCAAAAAATGATGTAGAAGGATTTAATGGAGGAGAAGTATCTTTGAATAAAAACTATGCAGAATTGTTCAAGAATAAAATGAAACCTTAATTTTTTTTTGAACCAGAGATATAAATTAAAAGTGAATAATCATCATTATTGTTTTTTATATATCTAAAACAATACAGAATTAGTCTTAAAATCAAGTAATCTTAATTCTAAAGTGACTGACAAGGTGCCTAGCCTATTGTTTATATTTTATTTCATAAATTGAGTATCTTCTACCCCGCCATTTTATAACATCGTGTTTTCCTGAATTTATAATTGATGAAAGAAATGCGATAAATATAAACGAACCAGCTAAAGGAAAATATAACGAATATAAAGAATTTTGAAATACTGCATACTTTAACTGTAAAACATTAGTTATTATTAATAATAGAATTGACATAACAGTTAGAAATAACAGCATTAGATCTAATGAATAATTACTTATAATGACGGTTACATCTTTTTCATTTAATGCAATGGTAATTAAAAATGGCAATACAATTAAAGAATATATCAGTAAAAAAAATGTTGCAACAACCATCATAAATGCTTTTATTTTCTCCTTTTTATAAAGGGGAATCATAAGCCTACGTAATCCATGCCATAGAGTAGAAGAATTTCTTGCCCATACGGCATGTATATGATCCTCACCATGAACTACTCTAAGTTTGAAGCATTGTTCTTTGACTTTTCTTCCTAATGCCCCATCCTCTACAATTTCTTCTTTTACTGCCCTATGGGTTCCAACTGCTTCATATGCTTTCTTTGTTATTATAAAGAAACTTCCAAAGAAATATCCTACATTAGTTTTGGGATCATTTGCTTTTAATGCAGAGTATCTCGATACTGAAAGAGTCCAAAGTATAGGTAAGGTAATCTTTGTCCAAAAATCATTTGCTAATATTTTAGGGATTGCAGTGAGCGCATCGAGGTCTTTAGCTAGTAAATGATTTACGGCTAAAGAGATAGTTGAGGAAGAATGAGTAGTATCGGCATCAGTAAAAAGGAAAAGTTGACCTGATGATTTAATGTACCCTTGATAACAAGCCCAATTCTTTCCGGTCCAACCTTCTGGCTTTGGTTCTGCATTAATAAAAATTATCTTAGAGTTGATTGTACTATACTTTTGGATTATTTCTCCTGTTCTGTCTGATGAAGAATCGTTTATAGCAATTATTTCATAATTGGAATAGTCTTGTTTAAGTAAACTACCAAGACATTTTTCTATGTATCGCTCTTCATTTCTTGCTGGAAGTATTATACTTACTTTGGGAAAAACAATATTCCTATAAGATGTAAAAACTGAAAGTTTTGGGACTTCTCTCAATGACTTGATAGTGTAAACCAGAAAGTATATCCAGCTAATAAAAATACTCGCTTGAACAATGATAAATAGAGGAATTAAAGTTGTATTAGTGAAATCAATCATGTATCATTACATATATCAGTTCTCTATAATAAGAAATTATTTATTATAAAAATAATTCTTATATTTTTAAAACCATTTTAGATATCTGATTAGCAAGAGAATTGATTTTATTTTATTTTTGAATATAATATTTTAAAAGTTATTCTAATTTTATATGAAAATTTTATTAATCTATTATTATATATATTATTGAAATAGTATGAATCACTCAGCTATTATAATTCCTTTTGTGATAACATTCATCTATGCAATCACTTTACCTCTTGAACAATACATCAGTAGTGAAGAAAACAGTAACAATTACATATCAGATAGAATTTTTTTAGCCAATACTAATCAAACAACGGCACTACAACAAGATGGAGAATTAGAGGAAGATGAACCAATTACAGATTTACCGGTCATTGATTCCCCATGTAAATCAAATTGTTCTCCCAATTTTAAACTCTGTATCTATATGTGTTTATAAACTAACTTATTATTGATTCAATGCCTCCATCATTCCTTATTTGATTATAACATAAATGATAATATTGTATTTCATTATTGTTATCATCACAAAAATTTAGATAGGCATAGAATATATTATTTGAGAATACATTATTTATTAGATATTCTTGAAGAGCAAATATG
>DATDKD010000108.1:0-2008 GCA_036520175.1 Nitrososphaeraceae archaeon | reverse complement strand
GAAGATATTATTTCTATTCTACTTCTGTACTTTGGATTCTCAATTAATTATTGACAAGAAAGTATATAATGAATTATGATATGGTAAATTGGATTTTTAATACTTATATAATTATAAAGATAAGATCGATTTTTATTTATGAGGTATGTAAAAATTGTAAAAAACATCGTATCGTAATACTTTTTAATAATTCTTAATCTTTTTTTTAATTTTATTTCTGGTGCTATATCAGAAAATCATACTTACCTTCTATCAAATTTATTAAATCTTATCCATTATTAAATACCCGTTATATTTAGCAAATCTGTCATGGCAATATAGATTTCGCTAGACACATCTGGGGTCGAAAGGGATTTTAAAAAGGGAAGAAAACTCACATTTTTCCACGGTTAATATCATATTCATTAGAAGGAATAAAACGAGAGAATAATATTGAAAGTAACAATAATGTTGAGTGTTGTTGCGTAGGTTTATGATAAGTTAGAATCTTATAGACTTTAATTATAAATTCTATTTATATCTAATTTTTTAAATAATAATATGTTATAATTATTATATTACCACATTCAAAACAAGTATTACAATAAATATTTTAAAATAAAAAATCCGGAGTTGTGATAAAAGCTTATTTGAATAAGTCTCCTATAGCTTTTCCCACATTACTGAGAGGATTATCTGATTGATTACCCTGCTGTTCTCCTGTTGTTTGATTACCTTGTTGTTGTTGTCCTCCTGTTGTTTGATTACCTTGTTGTTGTTGTCCTCCTGTTGTTTGATTACCTTGTTGTTGTTGTCCTTCTGTTGTTTGATTACCTTGTTGTTGTTGTCCTTCTGTTGTTTGATTACCACTTTGAGTTTCTTTCCCTAACTCTTCTAACATAGGAGTAGTATCATTACTTGTACGAGTTGGAGTATCATTGGTTATCTTTTCAAGCTCTTCAGCACTTTCTATACCTGGTTTTCCTGTAGTATAAGGACCAGCACCACCTGTTTCACCTTGCTGACTTTGTGAATTGTTTTGTGTTTGCCCTAATATGGGATTGGAGAAAATAGTAGATACTATTCCAATGGATAAAAAAAGGAAAATATAGGTTATTCTATAACTATTTTTCATGTTTATCATAGTGATTTAAACTATAAAACAATTACCATAAGAATTTTTACATTGCAATTACTTTTACATTATGCAAGAGCAATAAATAAAAAAACTTGAGTAGAGTACAAACAAAAATTATTTACACACAATTACTTGATATGTTCAATTATGACCAATAAGAAATACTGTTGAACAGTATATTCTATTGATAGCATTATTGATTGAGAATGAAATTAGGAGGGTAATAATTAAACCAGAAACCGATAGAGACACCACAAAATCGAATTTGAATTTCTTATTAGTTATTATAAATGTATATAAGAAAAAAGAATTTAACATATATTATTGAGTATTATTGACCATAATAAGAAACATTGTGTAAGCGGAAAAGGAGGAGGTTGATAATTTAGTATGTAAAAACTGTAGTTAATATATTTTATTGTAATACTAATATTATGAAAAACAATATTAAAATTATACATGAAGACCTAAATGCTGGGGGCGGAAGTGAACGCCTAACCATAACTATGATGCAGGCATTAAATGAACTAGGTTTTAATATTGATTTAGAAACTATAACGACTCCTGATTGGAATCAAATGAAGAAATGGTATGGAAAATTTTCAGTAAAAATAGGCAAAATTAAAAGAATAGACCTTTCTAATGTTATTGGTTTATCTGAACCAGCAGTCAAAGATAGAAAAGAAACAGCATTAGAAGAAGAAGAAGAAAAATATAGTTTAATAATAAATGCTCATGGGGACATATTACCATATTATAATTCAAATAAACATAAAAAATTAAAAACAAAACTAATGACCTATTGCCATTATCCTCTAACTCCTAGATTGATCCATCAAGGATCTTATAAAAAATTTTTATCCAAATTTTTACAGAATAGTTCCCTTTATC
>DATDKD010000107.1:0-2285 GCA_036520175.1 Nitrososphaeraceae archaeon | reverse complement strand
ATGGCATCCATAAAGCTGGAGAATTGAAATGATTTAACAATTTTTCCATCTTTTAGTTCCCATTTGCTATCTAATTCTGCAATATTTTCTTCTATCTCTTCATTTGATAACATATATGTTATAGCTGGAATAATCAACATTTAAAATTGCTGTTTGACAACAATATTAAGAGAGGTATTATTGCATCCCAAAATACAGAAGATTTCCAGATGTAACCATAGGAGCTTGATTTGATGATTCTTTAGGAAGACCATATAAAGAAATACTTCCTCTATTCCATAGTTAGAGTTGTCAATCAGTAATTAAAATACTAAATAAGTTTTGTTTTATAAGTTTGGTTTTATACCAAATTTATAATAGAGAGTATATGAATTCTATTTTTCATGGCAAGACTCGTTAGAAAAGAAGATAGAGGACCGATCGAAGTCAAAGTAGGAAATGCAAGTAAGTGGATCTGTATGTGCGGATTAAGTAATAATCAGCCCTTCTGCGATGGCTCACATAAAAAGACAGCAGATGAGGAAGCAGGAAAAGTTTATAGATATAATACTGATGGAACCAGAACTGAAATTCAATAGAAATAAAAATTCAAAAGTCTGATCCTACTCCTACTATTATTATTATTATTATTTTTTGTAATGGCAAATGCTTAATTCTTCGTACTTTATAGAAATCATGACATTAAACCACAATATATACAATATAATATACAGAGAAATTATCATTAGCAAATGACTTGATATGTGAAAGTCCAATTTACTTACAAATCCAACTGTAGTTGATATGCTATAGGATTATTATTATATCTTGAGTTATAAACGATATATCTGAAACTGATCCCTTACTTATATCATAATGAATATGTGTAGAAAAAATTAAAACAGGACCCCAGATTGTAGAAGAACAATAAAGCAGCAATTTCAGATTGAATAATTTAAAAAACAATGAAGTTATAGGTAATAAAGAGAGGAAGTGATAAAAAACATACTGATGATTTAATTCTTAATACTTTCTGATCAAGGACTAGTCTTATAATCCCCCAATTTATTAGAAGATGGATACTAGGAAATATATATAAAATAAAATAAAATACCTGAACTAGTTAGCAGGCATAAGAAAATATATGTAAAAAGAAGTCCAAATTCTTTTGAAGAACAAATGATTATTTATTATTATCATCTTCATGTTTCTGAAGATCGGCTCCTTTTTTTTATGCTTGGAATACGTGGCACAAGCACTGCAAAGGCGATCGCGACTATTGCCACTAAATAATAATTAAACCCTATTGCCATTCCTATAGCTGCTGAAAACCATATACTTGCGGCAGTAGTCAAATTGATAACCTTATTACTATCAGCTTCGCCTAGCTTACCATCAATTTCACCTTTAAGTATTACACCTGCACCTAGAAAACCAATTCCGGTAATAAGTTGGGCAGCAATCCTTGATGTTGAGTTGGGATCAACTAATGCAGATAAATAAGTAAAAATCATCGATCCTCCAATAACAAAGGAATGTGTACTTATTCCAGCTGGCTTGCCTCGGGATTCTCTTTCTGCACCGATGAGAACACCAGCAATTAATGAGATAGATATATCTATTAAGAAATCTATTTCATGGACTCCGAGAAGAGCTTCAACCATATTGTTTCTGTTAAATAATGTGTTTATAAATCATAAGTCTATCATGATTTCTATCTTAAGTAATGTAAGATTTGAGATGCCGCTGATAGTAATAATAATAATAATAATAATTTATGATTTATCTTGCGTTGCAGGTGTAGTTAAAATATAACAAGTACCAAATTCAATCTACTTAATATTTAAGAAAACAATTTGATTGAAGCAAAAATAATAATAATATAGGTGTTAAAAACGAGGACTCTTAACTTACGGAAAATATATTGCTACATATGCTGTGTATATTCTTTTTTTATTGATGCTTACAAAAAGAAATAAAGGGAGAGGATATCTGCAAAGGAATTTGTTATGGATATACTTTTGTACTTTCTTGGTATTCTTATAAATCTGAAAATGCAACTGCAGAGAATTGAAATCTATAGAAAACTAATTTCTGCAGAACAGAATGGAGGGCGAACCTTATGAATATAGAGACACATCATTATTAACAGCCTAGCAATTAAATGTCAGAAGAAAGCACCAAGGTAAGAAGAATAATATCACAATAATATTTTAAAATGAATTTATACAAATAATATGTAGCAAATTAACAAAAATTGAAGATATGCAGGATCAAATAAATTGTAAGTTTTTGTATGGAGAAAG
>DATDKD010000106.1:0-27589 GCA_036520175.1 Nitrososphaeraceae archaeon | reverse complement strand
ACTGGCTTGTGCTGTCGATGGAGGAGGAAGATCTTGTCTATAGATTGATTTTGTATTTTCGGGTGTAGGTGGAAGATCAGCAAATAGATAATATGAAATTACTCCTATAATTGCACCCATTCCTAATATTCCTAAAAAAATAATTTTTTCATTAAGTCCCATTTAACTGATCATGGATTCGAATAAGGTCTTAATTAATTTTTTTATATAAATAATCAAGTTTGAGCAAAAATTTTAATTATTTATTACATTTAGAGTAAATCAAGATTGTTATATCTTTAAATTGAAAATGAAGATAATAAAATATTATAAAATTACAGTCTATTAATTAACAAGTTTTTCATTTATGATAATAATAGACTTAAAAACGATACAATTATTATCATATTTCTAATTCTAAAAATAGTGAAAGAAAGTGCTTACTGATACAAAATGTTCTCTCTGTAACAATCAAATTTCTTTATTTAGATATAAAGCAATGAAACAATGGAATATCCAAGGATATTTATGTAATAATTGTTATTCTAACAAGTTAACAGAACACTATATTTCTACAAAAGAAAATAGTAACTATAATAAAAAAACTGATTTATAATTTACTAACTAATCTTTATGATTAGTATATTGAATTATTTATTCAGACTTTATATTGATAAAATTCAATTTAATTAATTCTGATGTTAGAGCCTATTGATATCTTAACCCTCTTATATTTAGTAGTAGTCGGTAGATTTTTAAGAGTGCATTGGACAAAAATCTTGAATTACTATTGGACTTGTCTATAAATATTTTGGAAAAGACAGATGAAAAAATAATACTAAAATTTAATAATATTCCAAGACAGTATTTGAATGCTGTCAGAAGAATTGCAATCAGCGAAGTTCCAACATTAGCAATTGATGATGTAGTTATTCTAGAAAATTCATCAGTTATGCATGATGAGGCAATAGCTCATAGATTGGGATTAATTCCTTTAAGAACGGAATTAAATAGGTTTGTCTTTTCAAATCAATGTGATTGTAACAATACATTGGGTTGTTCTAAATGTCGTATATTGTTGATTTTAGATGCGGAATCATCAGAAAAAACACGACTTGTATTGTCTGGCGATTTGGTATCAGAAGATGAATATGTGAAACCAGTAAGTAAAAGTATACCCATAATTACTCTTGCTCCTGGACAAAAATTAAAATTCGAAGCATATGCAAGATTAGGCACAGGAAAAGATCATGCAAAGTGGCAACCTACTTCTTCAGCTGTTGTTAAAGATGGTAATGACAAAGACGAAACAATCCTTATAATTGAAACTACCGGTTCATTAACTGCAGAAGAAACTATAAAAACAGCACTAAAGATTATAAATTCTAAAATAAATAATTTTGGTGATGTAATAAAATCATTAGAAATACCATCTAAAACTAGGTAGATTTATTTGGGGATTGTTAATATGGAAAATGATGAGGTTAAAACCATGTTTGCTCATACTTTAAATGATAATATTAAATGGACTTTGCGTATTGCATACAAAAAAAATAAAACTCCTTTATGGAAAACACTAGAAAAAAAGATCGAAAGTTCTCGATCTAATAAATCTGAAATTAATATTGGTAAATTAGAAAACCTTACTAAAGATGGAGAAACTATTATAATTCCAGGAAAGGTCTTAGGTAATGGGGTTCTTACACATAAATTAAATGTAGCTTCTTTCTCCATTTCACTTCCTGCAATTAAGAAGATACTTGATGCAGGAGGAAAAGTTATTACCATCAATGATTTTGTAAATCAATATCCAGATGGAAAAGGTGTAAGAATAATTGGATAGATCTAACAATAATAGTAATACTGTTTCAAATATCAATAAACAAATAATAGTTGATGCTTCCAATTGTATTGCCGGTCGAATATGTTCTAATGTATCAAAACTTTTAATTCAAGGCAATAGAGTAGTAATAATCAATTCTGAAAGAGCAATGTTATCAGGAAATAGATATAAAACAATTGAAGATTATAAAAAACATCTCGAAGTAGGTTCTGTTACCAACCCTATCCATGGACCTTATCATCCAAGAAGACCAGATAGAATATTGACTAAAATGGTTAGAGGAATGATTTCAAGGACAAAGCCAAGCGGCATAATGGCCTTTAAACGTTTAAGAGTATATATAGGAATGCCAACAGAATTTCAAAGTTCAAAGGAAATAAAAATTTTTGATGATGCTAAAATAACAAAATCTGAATCATATTACATTACAATTGGAGATGTTGCAAAACAAATAGGTTGGAAAGGAGAATAATAAGAGATGACTAAAACTACTACTATAGATCTGTATCCAGGTCAGAGAAAAACGTCAAGAGCAGTTGCTACCATTTCCAAAGGAAATGGTAAAGTTCGAATTAATAATATTCCAGCAGAAATTATACAACCTGATATTTCAAAAGAATTGATATTGACTCCTATGAATATAATTGGAGATATAAGAGATAAAATTGATATCACAGTAAAAGTTGAAGGTGGTGGATTTATGGGACAAGCTTTTGCAAGTGCAGTAGCAATATCACGGGCTTTATCAGGAGAAGCTAAAGGAGGACGTGATCCAAAGGATCATCCATTGTCAAAAAGTATAAGACAAGAAATTCGCAAAAAAATAACTGAATTTGATAGACATTTGCTCGCAGGAGATCCCAGACAGGCTGAATCCAAGAAATTTGGTGGGCCAGGTGCTCGAAGAAAAAAACAGAAGTCATACCGTTAGTTATTATTATTTTTATTTTACATTGAAAATATTTCAATGATTAAATCTCTATGCATATATATTACAAAATCTCATTTTTAATATTCTATGACTGATAATAAATCCTCAATAGTCCGATTAATACTTAATGCAGATAAATTTGAAATTTTAGTTAAACCTGACCCAGCACTAGATTATAAGCTAGGAAAAAAAGTAGATATTTCTAATATTTTAGTTTCAGATGAAATTTATTCAGATGCTAATAAAGGTACACGTGTTCCTAATGAGAAATTAATTAAAAATTTTAAAACTACAGATCCAATAGAAATTGCAAAACAAATACTTGAACATGGTGATGTTAATCTTACAACTGATCAGCGTAGGCGAATGGTTGAAGAAAAGAAAAAGCAGATTATTCAATACATTAGTAGAAATTTTATTGATCCAAAAACACACTTTCCTCACCCACCATTAAGAATAGAAAATGCGATGGAACAAATTCGTTTAGTAATAGATCCCTTCAAGAGACCAGAGGAACAAGCAAAAAAAATTATTGATTCTCTTAGAAAAATTTTACCATTAAAATCAGAAAATCTTCAATTAATTGTTACTGTCCCATCACAATTTTCTGCTCAGTCTTATAGTATTATAAAAAGCATAGGAGATCTCAAAGATGAGAAATGGCTGCAAGATGGATCTTTACAAGTAATTATAGAAATAAATGCTGGAATACGTGGAACTTTCATTGAAAGAATAAATTCTATTACAAAAGGATCTGCTCAAATTCAAGAACAATAATAACAATGAATAAATACCATTTATTAAAATAGGAAATTGGAACTTGAGAAAAGATATAAAATTGTTATATAGTGATACAAACAAGATACTTTTCTTTGTTAATGTTACTAATAAGGAGGTATTATTATAATTCATGTTAGAAATAAAGAAGAGATATGTTATTCCAGGTGATGTGATTATAGAAGGAAATTATAGACCATTAATGAATGTAATAAAAAAAGATAATGTTATAATTGCTACTAGGATAGGAATTGCCGAATCAAGTAAAGATGGCATAAAAGTTATTCCCTTATCAGGTGTTTATATTCCAAGAATAAATGACATAGTCATCGGAAAAATTATAGATAATTCTTCATTATCTTGGGAAGTAGATATTAATGCATGTTTTTCAGCTCATCTTCCGGCTCAAGATGTATTTGGGCGAGATTTTTCTCCTGCAAAAGATGATATGAAAAAAAGACTTGCCCCAGGTGATTTGGTAACAGCAAGAATAATAACTTTTGACAGAACAAGAGATCCAATGTTAACCATTCAGGAAAAGGATTTAGGTAAGATTTCTAATGGTGAATTTTTAAAAATATCCTCAACACGTGTTCCTCGTTTAATAGGAAAAAGAGGTTCGATGATACAAACAATTGAACAAGCTACACAAACTAGAATTTTAATTGGGCAAAATGGGATACTTGTTGTAACTGGAAAAAATGATGAAGGTATTGCTCTCGCTTTTAAAGCTATAAAATTAGTTGAGGAAGAAGCACATACCTCAAATTTAACACAAAAAGTGAAAGATTTGCTAAATGTTTCTGAGGAAGTAACACAAACAGAAACTAATAATAGTTCTGTGAATAACGAACAATATGTCAACAATAGTAATACAGATAACAATTCCAGTGATATGGAAAATGATCATAGTTCAAATATTACTACTACTAAATCTCCAAAAGAGGTTCAACCTAATTAAGAATAGAGGATAAAGATTATGGATCAAACAATTCTAATAGATGAAAATGGAAAGCGTACTGACGGTCGATCTATTGATGATTTAAGAGATGTTAAGATTACTATAGGAATTTTAAAGAATGCAGATGGATCTGCTTCTATAGAATTTGGTAAAAACAAAATTATAGTAGCAGTATATGGGCCAAGGGAAGTTCATCCTAAACATATGGCTCTTCCAGATCGATGTGTCTTAAGATGTAGATATCATATGTCACCTTTTTCAACAGATACTAGAAAAAACCCAGCTCCCTCAAGAAGAGAAGTTGAAATTTCAAAGGTAATGCGTGAAGCATTAGAACCAGCCATAATGTTAGAGGATTATCCTAGAGCTGCTATTGATGTTTTTGTTGAAGTATTACAGGCAGATGGTGGCTCCAGATGTGCAGGAATTGCCGCGGCATCAGTAGCTTTAGCTGATGCTGGAGTTAATATGCGAGACTTGGTGGCAGCATGTGCGGCTGGAAAAGTAAATGATAAAATAGTTCTTGATATCAATGACATTGAAGATAAAGAAGGATCGGCCGATATGCCCGTTGCATATTTACCAAATCTTGAACAGATAACCTTATTACAATTAGATGGAATATTAACCGAATCTCAATTTAATGAATGTGTAGAAAAAGCTATTCATGGATGTAAAATGGTTTATGAAATACAAAGAAAAGCATTAATAGAAAAATACTTTGGAAATGATTTGCCTGAAGGCGAAGAGAAAGAATTAGAGGAGAATAAGGAGAATTGAGTTTATCAAAAAAATCACCAATAGTAATAGAACAATTACGTAAACGACAGATGTTCGATTTAATTACTAATGGAAAAAGACTTGATGGTAGAAGTTTAGAAGATATAAGAGATTTAGAAATAGAAATAGATATAATAAAAAAAGCAGATGGGTCTGCTAAGGTAAAATTAGGTAATTCAGAAGTAATTGCAGGTGTAAAAGTTGAAACTGGCGCACCATTTGAAGGATTGGAAAATAAAGGTGCATTAATTGTAACTGCAGAAGTTCTACCTATCGCATCTCCCTACATAGAACCTGGACCTCCTGATGAAGAGACAATAGAGCTTGCTAGAGTAGTTGATCGAGGCATCAGAGAATCTCAGATGATAGACTTAGATAAATTAGTTTTAATTCCTGGTAAAATAGTTTATGTTATTTTCGTTGATTGTAGTATAATCAATGCTGATGGCAATCTTTTTGATGCAACTTCATATGCTGTAGTTGCTGCATTATTAAGCAGTAAATTACCAATTTTTGAAATTCGTGATGAAAAGGTGGTTGATACAGGAAAAAAACAGGAACCTCCAATTACAACAATACCTGTATCAATAACTTCAATACGAATAGGAAATAATATTATTATAGATCCTACTGCTGAAGAGGAGGCATGTATGGAATCAAGGATAACAATAACTACTAATTCTAATAATGAATATACTGCAATACAGAAGGGATCAACTGGTTATTTTACTCTTGAACAAATAAAATTTACTGCTCAAACAGCAAGAGTTAAAGCAGAGACTTTACGAACTAAATTAAAGGAGCTGATCAAATAGGTGGTAAATAGAAACAGAAAAGGTCAAACAGTACTAAAGGGTCTAGGAACAAAATTTGGTGCTACTGTTAGAAAAAGATATAGTAAAGTATATCGGACTCTTAAGCAAAAAAGACGTTGTCCTTCCTGTGGCTCATTAAAATTTATGCGGATTGCATGTGGAATTTGGAATTGTCCAAAATGTAATTTTAAAGTGGCTGCTGGAGCATATGATATAAATATTGAGAAACTACAAAGCTAAAATTAATATTTCTCTTGATCTTTCTTTACCTTCAGAAACAAAAAAATTTTTAGAATCTTTATATAATGCATTAGAACCTGATACAAAAATTTTAGTCACTCCACAAATTAAATTATATATATCAAATACAGATTGTATGTCACATTTAATAATTGAAATTTCTACTTCTGATATATCAGAATTAAGGTCTGCTATCAATTCCTACTTGCGCCTTATTAAAACCACTCATTTATGCATAACTAATCTATTATTTGTATAACGTTATGAATTTATATTCAATTACTTAACTATTCAATGAATTGAGTCAAGAAAATGAATTACCTCCTTGGCTTAAAGAACAAATATCTAGGTTACAACAGCTTCAACAAAACTTGCAAGCTATTATGATGCAGAAGCAACAAATCGAACTAGAAATTGTTGAAACAGAAAGAGCATTGGAGGAATTAAGTAAAACAACAACATCTGATTCTATTTATAAAGCAGCAGGACCTTTATTAATAAAATCTGATAAAGATACAATAGAAAAGGATCTTAATGAAAAAAAAGAATTAGCAAATACAAGAGTGATGGTGTTAGGAAAACAAGAATTACGTGTAAAAGAAAATCTTAAAGAAGTCGAAAATAAGATTAATCAAATGCTAAAAGGAACACAATCTACAACACAAAATAAATAAAGTTATTTTTTATCATTCAATTTTTAGTTAGAAACAATAATCCGAATATTTAATTCTATTTGTGTCTTTTCGTATTGTAGTAGATGAAAGAGAGAGAAATAGTAGAGTTCCTAAATTCTTAATTGAAGATGGTGCACAAATAGACTTTGCTCGACTTTCAGTAGGTGATTATATTATAGCACCAGAAATAGCTATTGAAAGAAAGACAATACGTGATTTAATTAATTCAATATATGATGGAAGACTTTTAATTCAATGTTCCAATTTGACTCAGTTTTATTCTAAACCTATTTTAATAATAGAAGGAAATATTTTGAATCTACAATTAGAAAATTCTAATGAAAACCAAATCAATGAAATTGAAATTTCCTTTGAGAAAATTTTACAAGTTTATGATGCTCTTGCAACTATTGCATTAATTTTTAGGATACCAGTTATTCATTCTCCTTCGGCAAATTACACTTCAAAATTTTTAATTATTTTATTGAATAAAGCAATAAAATCTGGTATTACAATCAATGGGCCCTTGATTAAAAGAATAAAAAAAGCAAATCATATGCAATTACAACAATTATCTATACTTTCATCATTACCTGGTGTAGGAGATAAATTAGCCATAAAATTGCTTAAAAAATTCAAAACACCAACCAGAGCAATGAATGCATCGGTATCAGAATTAGCTTTGATTCCAGGTTTTGGAAAAGCAAGAGCTGAAAAAGTGAAGAAAATTCTTAATTATGAATTTAACGAGGGCATTACAAAAAATCAACAGAGAACATTAAATTTTGAATAAATTTATTGAATTTATTGTATTGAAATATATTTCAAAATTTTAGAATATAAATTCTTCCTTCATTTTATATTTAAATCTCTTTATAAAGTTATTATAAAATAAAATTCTGATGAAACTCATAAAAAAACTTGAAATTCAATCCAAAGAAAATATTATTAATTTTCTAAATAATCAAGCAGTTGGAAGATTTGCAACTATAGATATCAATGGCTTTCCCCAGATAATACCGATGAATTTTGTGTATGTTCAAGCTGAAAAAATAGATGATTCACATATTCTTAAACAAGATGCTATATACATGCATTCTTATCGATTTGGTGAGAAAATAGATAATATCAAAAGGAATTCAAATACAGGATTTGAAGTAGATCAACATTTGGCTTTTTTGCCATCATATTATTTCCATCCTTCTGATGCGTCACAAGCTGATACATTGTATAAAAGCGTAGTTATAAAAGGACAATCACATATCATTGAAGATAAGGAAGAGAAAACACTAGCTTTAAATTCATTAATGGAAAAATATCAACCTGAAGGTAATTATGAAAAACTTAACTCAAAAATGCATTCAGTACAAGAAGTAACTGTAATAAAATTAATCCCCAATAATATGAAAGGGAAATATAAGATTGGACAACAATGGACTCCATCCTATAGATTGAAAATTGCTGAAAAAATTCTAACTAGAGAAAAAGAAAATGCTAAATTGATTTTTCAAGTGATGGGTATTGAAATTTTAGAAGATAAAAATTTAAAAATAAAAAAAGAACCGGTATTATAAGTTTCAAAAATTTAATAATGTTGTCCACATATCTGAAATGCGAACATAATATAGCCAATAACCCTACCGTCTTCTTTTCTAAACTGATAAAAATTGTTTGTCTCTTTTGGCATCATTTCATTTTTCAGTAACAATGCTTTCTCTTTAGAGATTTGTATTATTTTCAGTCTATCATTCATTATCTTTTCTAGTGGTATTCTTGAATTATAGGAATCATTACGTATGATAATCATTGAAATTATTCTATCTATATTTTCTCTATCAACTATTATTAAATAAAGATTGGCATCTTCCTTATTAAAGGGATCAGAAGTAAAAGAATCAACTTTAACATATTTTTGAAACTCATCCTTGAAGGAATAGGCAAGTTGACTCATAATTGCTATATCTGCCATATTAAAAGACTTGATTGATTCTATTTTTGGGGATTGGATTTCAGAAGATAACACAATTATCTTTTAATTATTTGATATATATTTTATTTTATTAAACGATTATTCAAAATTATCAAATTGATTACTCCTCCTCAAAATATTTTACTCTTTCTTTCTTAAATTCTCTTGAACTGAATAGAATCTTATAGTCATAGATTTTAATTATACCTGAAATTTCTTTGGCAATTTTTTCAGCAGCTTCTATACTTCTCGCATGTATCATACTAAATATATTAAATTCCCAATCTGGATAAGTTGGTCTTCTATAACAATGACTTACTTGGGGAAATTCTGCCAACTTGTATCCTACTTTATTCATCACTTCTTCTGGTACCTTCCAAACTATCATGCCGTTTGCAGTAAATCCTGCATCTCTGTGTCTCAAGATAGCAGCAAAACGTCTCATTATCCCATTTTCTTCAAACTCCTTTGATTTTTTAAATAATTCTTGCTGTGTTAGTTCAAGTTTCTCGGCACTTTTCTTGAAAGGCTCTGGGATTATTTCTATATCTTTTTGTAGTTCTCTTATAAACTCTTTATCTAGGTCAGTCAATTTGCTTTTTTCGGGATTAAGTTCTTTGATCGTCTCAGTAGGTTTAGGATTTGGGGAATCATTATTTACCATGTCAAGTTTAACGCCTATCTTATACATTTTCAATGTTGGCAAAAGCCTATATTTTATTACTCCATCCAGGGAAGACATTTTATCCAAAATTTCTTTCATGTCTTTTTCTGGAGGTACTGCTAAAGTGAACCATAGGTTGAATTCATGATTCCTCTCATAATTATGACTAACACCAGAACATTTGTTTATTTCATTTGCAATATACTCTAATTTTTCAGGTTTTACTGCAAAAGCTATTAGTGCACTCTTGTATCCTAATCTTCTAGTATCAAAAATTGCATTAATTTGTCTAATCAATCCCATCTGTTTGAGGTTATGTATTCTTTTCATAACCTCATTTTCTGATATGTTATGATGAATAGCTATCTCTAAAAATGGTCTTTCTTTAAGAGGAAAACACCACTGAATTTCATTTAAAATATTTCTATCGAGTAAATCCATTTGATTTACTTGTATAGATGTTTTCAATTTTTGTTGAATTATGTATAATATCTATTAAATACTTATGCATTTATCTTATGTTATTATTTAAATATAATATAGTATAATCATAAAAAGTTTGCAGTTTAATTATAATATCTAATTACCTATCTCGATCTAATGAATTTACAATTGATTGTTAATAACAATACTATTTATCAACAATGAAAATATTGTTTCTTTTTATGCATACTAATAGTTAAAAATATAAAATAAATTTATAATATACTGTAATCGTAAAATATTGTATTATAATTAATGAAAAACAAAAAAGATATAGATGATAATCTAAATGATGTTATAGAGTTTGATAATGATAATTATGATAAAGATACTAATGAATTAGAATCTAATAATACAGATACTTTATCTAAAGATGAGAAAACTAAAAATGCAAAAAAAGTTAATTCTCCTACTCTAAATAATCAGTCGGATCCATCAATTAAAAATAACCATAACGTAGATATTCAAGATTCTGATTCAAAATTTTTTGCAATTAGAATAACAGGCGGTCAAGAAAATGTCGTTGCAAATATTTTACAAAATAAAATTAATTCAAAAAGAATAAGTTTACGTTCTATTCTTATCCTGGAGAATTTCAAGGGTTATGTTATTGTTGAAGCTCCGGATTCAAATATTGCATATGATGCATTATACGGAGTTAGACACGTTCGTGGACAAATACGAGGAGATCTTCCTTTTAGTGATATTGAAAAGTATCTTATAAAGAAACCAGTAGTAACAGAGTTAAGCATAGATGATACAGTAGAAGTTATAGCCGGACCTTTTAAATCGATGAAAGCAAAGATTATACGTGTTGATTATGAAAAACAAGAAGCTACTGTAGTATTACTTGATTCTCCGTATCAAATTCCTGTTACTGTAGATGCAAATTATTTAAAAAAAACAAGTGGATAGTTTATATTTATATATAAAGTGTAAATATAAAAATAATTTTAATTCTATATAATGACGATTTATATTTCCGAAAAATATTATTTTTTTACATGAGCGATAAAAAAATTGTCTCCGCTTTAGTAACGGGAGGAGAAGCTAGTGCTGGACCCCCTCTTGGACCGGCATTGGGACCACTTGGAATTAATGTCTTGCAAGTTGTAAATACTATTAATGATAAAACCAAAGATTTTGCAGGAATGAAGGTTCCTGTTAAAGTAGAGGTTGATTCTGAGACAAAAAAATTTACTGTAGAAGTAGGTGTACCTCCAACGACCGCATTAATAGCCAAAGAAGCTGGGATCACTAAAGGGTCTGGAACTTCAGGAAAAGATTATGTCGGAAACATTAGCATGGAAAATATAGTTAAAATTGCAAGAATGAAGGTAGATGTATCTTACGCTATTGACTTGAAAAATACTTCTAAAGAAATAATTGGATCCTGTGTCAGTAGTGGTGTAAGGATTGAAAATAAACCTGCTAAAGAAATTTATGCTGACATAGAAAACGGTCAATTTGATTCCTTATTTAATTAATATTTGTATTAATTTTACTAAATATTTATTGTAATTGATGAACAACCTATATAATAAAAATTGTATTACAGAAAATTAAAATATCCCCAGTTCTGTCACATTGTTATAAATAATTTTAGGTGAGAATGATAGAATGTCAACAATTCAACAAGGTTCAGCTGGTGGTGTACCAGTTTTAATATTAAAAGAAGGCTCAACTCAAACAAAGGGAAGAGATGCACAAAAGAATAATATAACAGCTGCTAAACTAATAGCAGAAATTGTCCGTTCAAGTCTTGGTCCACGTGGCATGGATAAGATGTTAGTAGACACATTAGGTGATGTTACCATCACAAATGATGGCGCTACTATTCTTAAGGAAATAGATGTACAACATCCTGCTGCTAAAATGATGGTAGAAATCAGCAAGGCGACGGATAATGAAGTTGGTGATGGAACTACCTCTGTAGTAGTATTAGCCGGCGCATTGATTGAAAAAGCGGAGGATCTTATAACAAATGATGTTCACCCAACTATTATAGTAGATGGATATAGAAAAAGTGCTCAAAAAGCTATTGAAATTCTTAATAAAATAGCACAAAAAATAGATGTTGGTAATGAGAAGAGTGAAGTACTTAAAATAGCCAAGACATCAATGCAGACTAAACTTGTCTCAAAGGAAGCTCCAGAATTAGCTGAACTTGTAGTAAATGCAGTTTTCCAAGTATCAGATAAGACTGATTCAAAATACAAAGTCGATATTGATGATGTTAAAGTAGAAAAGAAAACAGGTGGATCATTAAGAGATACTACATTAATTCAGGGAATAGTACTAGACAAAGAAGTTGTTCATGGTGGCATGCCTAAGAGAATAAATCAAGCAAAGATTGCATTATTAAATTGTGCTTTAGAAATTGAAAAGACTGAATTTGATGCAAAAATAAACATTAGCTCTCCAGATCAGATGAAAATGTTTCTTGAAGAAGAAAACAGAATGTTAAAAGATATGGTTGATAAGATTAAAAATACTGGTGCTAATGTGGTAGTTTGTCAAAAAGGGATCGATGATATAGCTCAACACTATTTAGCAAAATCTGGTATTCTGACAGTTCGTAGAGTTAAAGAAAGTGATATGACAAGATTAGCAAGAGCTACTGCATCTCGTATAGTGAACAATATAGATGATCTAGTTCCCGAGGATTTAGGAAATGCTGACATAGTTGAAGAACGAAAAGTTGAAACTGATAAATGGGTATTTGTTGAAGGTTGTAAACATCCAAAATCCGTAACTATTTTAATAAGAGGAGGATCTCAGAGAGTGGTAGATGAAGCAGAACGTTCTATTCATGATGCATTGATGGTAACAAAAGATGTTTTAGAAAAACCATTCATTGTTGCTGGCGGTGGATCTCCAGAAGCTTATGTTGCTGGTAAACTTAGAGAATGGACAAGTACATTATCTGGACGAGAACAATTGGCTGCTGAAAAATTTGCAGATGCTCTTGAGGTAATACCTATCACATTAGCAGAAAATGCAGGTATGGATCCTATAGATACAACAACTGATCTTAGAGCAAAACAGAGCAAGGGTTCCAAATGGATGGGCATTGATATTAAAACTGCCAAGATTACTGATATTTCAAAATTAGATATATTTGAACCATTAAGTGTAAAAGAACAAATAATTAAATCTGCAACAGAAGCAGCATCAATGATATTAAGAATTGATGATGTAATTGCATCCAGTAAATCCTCAGGCGGAGGAATGCCACCAGGTGGAGGAGGAATGCCACCAGGTGGCATGGGAGAGATGTAAATATCTCATTAACTTTTTTTTAATTCTATATCAATTACTTGCTTAATCCAAATACCAACATTTTCTAATTTTGACAATTTATCTAGATATTGATCCCATGTTAAATTTGTAGAATAAGCTTCATTCCATTTTTTATGACTTGCTTGAAGATATTTTCTGGCTTGAGTATGATAAATACAATATTCAGAAGTTTCAATTCTTTGCTTTTCACAGATAATACATCTCATTATATTCATTATATTATTAATATAATTAAAAAAGAATTAAATTAATCTCAATAATAATTTAAAAAAGGTATTTATATTTATTTTAAATGCTATCTTTTATTGAACTATAGTAAATCAAAACTCATTATTGTAATATCTGTAATTTATCTGGTCTTCTTTTTTGCATTATCAACTGGGTTAATAAATGCTATTCTTGAAGGTGGGAAAGTACCTAAAGGATTTACCATTGTACCATCAAGATCACTACAAACAATAAGCGAAACAATAATTATTACACTAATACTTTTTGTAGGTGTATTTGGATCTTTTCTTTTATATAGATCAGGACACTCACATACTCCCAAAACACAATATGGCTTTCTAGCTGGAGGATTTTTTGTTATCACAATGTCACTAATACTAGGATTAATGATAATAAATATAAAACTTAACCTCTAAAAAGCATCATCTGAAATGTCTATTATTATTCTTTATTCTGTATAAAAAATACGTTATATTATTAAATTGATTATTTAGATCCTTTAAATTAATGTTTATTCTTTTTTCTTATATGTTTATAGGTTTATTTATAGGTCGATTTCAACCATTACATCTAGGTCATATTGAAGCCATAAAATTTGCATTGCGGCAGCTCTCAACATTGATTATAGTAGTTGGCAGTGCGCAGATAAGTTATGAACTAAGAAACCCCTTTACAGCTGGTGAAAGGATAAAAATGATTAGAAATACCTTACTTCATATTGATGAAATTGATGTCCGAAATATCCTTATTATTCCAGTACCTGATATAAATATTCATGCATTATGGACTCATAATCTTGACTTATTAGTTCCCTCCTATGATGTTATTTTTACAAATGATCCATTCACAATAGCTTTATTTCAGGAAAGACAAAAAAAAATTGTTCAGCCTTTATTATTTGAAAGACAAAAATTTTCAGGAACCCAAATCAGAGAAAATATGGTTAAAAAAGAAAATTGGAAAGACTTGGTTCATTTTGAAACTGCAAAAGTAATAGAAGAAATAAATGGTATAGAGAGATTAAATCTTCTATGGAAAAAATATAATGAACAGCATCAATAATCAATAACTGTATTAATAATAGTATTTGATAGAATTAAATTATAAGTATACGCTAAATTATAGTTATGTCAACCAACAGTGATGATCTTCAATCCATTCTTAAAGATATTAAGGTGGGTGATATAGTTAATGTAGTTTTAAATAATAGCTCTATTATCTCAGGGAGACTTATGCCAAGATATGAGTCTAGTGAAAGGGATCATATAGTAATTAAACTGGCTAATGGTTATAATATAGGTATAATGTTAAAAAAGATAAAAATTATCACCAAAGTTTCTTCATTTTCTATCGAAACAGACGAATTACCAAAAAACAACCTATACAATTCTAGTTCTTTGAAATCCCAACACAAAAATGATAATGATCTTTCACAGATTTCTAATTTACCAAAAATAGCTCTAATTAGTACAGGTGGAACAATTGCTAGTAAAATAGATTATCGAACAGGAGGCGTCACTTCTGTCTTATCAGCTAAAGATCTATATACTTCTATTCCAGAACTTTCTCTTTATGCTTCAATTGATACTGAAATTTTATTTAATGAATATAGTGAAAATATTGGTCCAATGCAATGGCACTTAATAGCTAATAAAGTAATAGAGAAGATTAATTCTGGAAACTATAATGGTATAATAATTTCTCATGGTACTGATACAATGAGTTATACTGCTGCTGCATTAAGTTTCGCGTTACAAGACCTTCCTATTCCTGTTATAATAGTTGGTGCACAAAGATCTTCTGATCGACCTTCTTCTGATGCGTCTTCCAATCTTATTGCATCAGTTATTTTTGCAACCCAATTGGATTATTCTGGAGTATTTGTGGCTATGCATGGGAGCATATCAGACAAAGAAATATATTGTCATATAGGTACAAGAGTAAGGAAAAATCATACAAGTAAACGCGACGCATTTAAATCAATAGATATTTCTCCAATTGCAGTTGTACAAGACGAAAGGGTCGAAATACAAAAAATTCCTTCAAATATAATTTTACATAAAAACAAAAATAGAAACAAAATAAATAAAAGATTCAATATAATATCAAAAACTAAATTTGATGATAGAGTTTTTCTATTAAAATATTATCCAGGATTTAATCCTATATTAATAGAAAATGTGCAAAAATTAGGATACAAAGTAATAATTATAGAAGGAACAGGCTTAGGTCATATTAATAGAAATTGTTTTTCTTATTTAAAAGAAGCAATAGCTTCTGGAATGTTAGTTTTTATGACATCTCAGTGTATTTGGGGTAGAACAAACCTAAATGTCTATGATACAGGTAGAGATCTACAAAAGATTGGTATAATACCATTATCTAATATGCTTTCTGAAACCGCCATGGTAAAAGCTATGTGGCTTTTAGCAAATTATAATGATTTAGATTATATCAGAAATAAAATGCAGGAAAATATTTCAAATGAGATTACTTTTATAACTCCTATTGTAGAAGAGGAATAAATTTCTAATAGTTAAAATTATACAATTTTATCAATGAATCATGTAACTATTGATATGAATGAAATAATTTTAAAAGTTGGTTTTGAAATTCATCAGCAATTATCTACTCAAAACAAATTATTTTGCAACTGTAAATGTTTGGAAGTGGAAAATTATGATTCTATTTTTTTAAGAAAATTGCGCCCTGCTCATAGTGAGCTAGGATCATATGATCGAGCAAGTATCTTTGAATTTACAAAAATGCGTACGATCAAATATCATTCTTCCTATATTGCAAGCTGTTTGGTTGAAGCAGATGAAGAACCACCGCATGAAATAAATAGAGATGCTATGGACACTGCATTAATAGTCTCTCTTGCTCTTAATTCTAACATTATTGATGAGATAAATGTTATGAGAAAAATAGTGATTGATGGATCAAATACCTCTGGATTTCAAAGAACAATGTTAATTTCTTATGGTGGTCATTTACAAGTTGATGGAAAAAAAATAGGAGTACAGACTATTTGTTTAGAAGAAGATTCTGGGAAGTTATTATCAGATGATGGAAAGTTTAGAGAATATGGACTCGATAGACTTGGAATTCCACTAATTGAAATTGCTCTTGAACCTGTTACTGGAACCCCAACAGAAATAGTAAAAATAGCTCTTACTTTAGGAAGGCTTTTGAGGACAACTAAACGTGTAGCTAGAGGACTAGGAAGCATTAGACAAGACGTAAACATATCCGTTAATAATGGAAAAGGTATTGTAGAAATAAAAGGAGTTCAGAGATTAGATCAACTAATAAAAGTTATAGAATATGAAACAACCAGACAACATGGTTTAATTTTAATTGCTGAAAAAATGAATAGAGAAAGAAAACCAAATGATATAATAATTGGAGATAAAATTATGGATATTACTAATATTTTTATAGATTCATCATCTAAAATAATACAAAAAGTAATTTCTAACAAAGGGAATATTTTCATGGCTGTCCGTGTTAAAGGTTTTAAAGGATTATTTGGATTTGAGCCATATCCAGATATACGAATAGGTAAAGAATTAGGAGAATTAGTAAGATTTTACGGATTCGGAGGCCTATTTCATTCAGATGAGCTACCTAATTATGGTATAACAGATATAGAAGTTAAAAAGGTTAATGAAATATTGGATATTGATATCTCCAAAGATGGTTTTATTATTCTTGGTGGACCTAGAGAAAAAATGTCAATCGCAATAAGTGCAATATGTGATAGACTCAAGAATGTTAGCTCAGGGGTTCCATCAGAAACTAGAGCAGCTAGGATTGATGGAAAAACAATATACAGTAGACCAAAACCAGGATCAGCACGAATGTATCCGGAAACAGATATATCTCCATTTAAAATAACAGATGATCTTCTTGTTCCTCTAAAAGAAAAAGTTCCAAAATCGTGGAATGAAACTATTTTATACTTAGCAAAGAAATATCAATTAAATGAAAATTTAGCTGAAAAAATTTTTGATTCTAACTATTTTGAAATATTTGAAGTACTTTGTGATTTAACTAAAATCTCTCCATCATTTATAGCATCAAAACTCACTGAAGATATTTTAAACTTAGAAAGACAAGGTTATGATTCGAGTATATTAAATAATGATATTCTTTTAGATATTTTTAAAAGACTAGATTCTGGTCTTATTGCTAAAGAATCAATTAATTTGATTATGGAAAAGTTGATGAACAAGACAACAAAAAGTGTTGATGAATCAATCAGGGTTCTTGGAATTAAGTCAATTAGTGATGAAGAACTTGAAAAAATAATTAATAAAATTATAGAAGATAATATGTTAATTATACAAGAAAAAGGAATGAAGGCAATGAGTGCTTTAATGGGAAAATGTATGACTGTTCTTCGTGGCAAAGTTAATGGAAAAAAAATAAATGAGGTGATAAATAACAAATTAAATATTATATTAAACCTTAAAAAATGAATTTTTCATATCTTGTTTATTTATTTTTTCGATTTGATCATATTTCAAATTAAAACAAAATTTTTGTATTTGAATTAAAAAGGAATAAAATTTAATTTATTATTTTATAATATAAATATCCTATTATATTTGACTAATTCAATCGAATAGAGAGAACATATGTTGATATTCTAAATTTACTCTTCTATTGAAATTTAATGATTGTATATTTTAGTATGATAACACTTAAAAAATAAAATTAAAACTAATTTCTTATTTTAATAAATTAACTTATTTTTATTAAACTTTCTTTAATTATATCTTTATGTTTATAATAATTGGAGAATAATTGGAGACTATACTCAATATAAAATAATTATTTTATTCTGTTTCCGATTAATATAAGAATAAGTAGTTTAATTATATACTTGTCTATGGATAAAAAAACAAAATCCAGTAGTAAAAAAACAAATAAAAAATCTACATCTACAGTTAGTAGAAAGAAAACAACAACAGCAGCAAAGAAAACACCAGCAAAGAAAACAGCAGCAAAGAAAACAACAACAGCAGCAAAGAAAACACCAGCAAAGAAAACAACAACAGCAGCAAAGAAAACACCAACAAAGAAAACACCAACAAAGAAAACACCAGCAAAAAGAAAAGCAACAGAAATTAATGAACTACAAAAATCATCAGAAAATGTTCCAGAGAGTCCAGTAGAAAGTGCAGTAGAGAGTACAGTAGAAAGTACAGTAGAGAGTCCAGTAGAAAGTGCAGTAGAGCAAACTCAATCCGAAACTCCTTAAAATTAATAATACATTATTATGATGATATCTAGTATATGGTAATAACCATTTAGTTTATCAAACTATTTTTTCTTATTTTTATATTATATAGTTACAAATATAACCAGTTTGACAAATTACGTTAGTTGATCTGTAAATTATAAAAATATCTAATTATAGCATAATGATTAATAATTTAATATATAATATATTAGTCATTCATTCCTATATTGAGACTAGTACATCATTTCTAGTTCATCACCTTTTTAAAAAGTACTTTTATATTAATTGTGAATTATACAATCTAAAATATAGAATATAAACATAACCAAATTTTATTAATATTTATTTTATTTAATTGTCAGAGATATTATAATAGAATTATATATTTATATTATTACTATGATTTTCTTTATATGTATTTTCATCTGTTTTTTGTTAGTTTTATCAAAAGCTATATTAGCTAAAATTTTACAGTTATTTTATATATTGTGCACATTTGTAGATGTAGTATATTATGATGAAATCGCGTATGTATGATTCTACTAAATTGAATTTTATTAGATTATTAAAATTATTTGAAGACTCAATTGATGATATTGTAGCAATAACTAGAGCATTTAGTATTGCATATGTTATTCATAGAGGAAAATTCTATGATAACATAAAATCTGAACCGTACATAAATCATACTCTTAGAGTTGCACTTATTCTTGCTAATGAATTAAAAGTAAAGGATAGAGATGTTATAATCGCTGCTATTCTTCACGATGCCTTTGAAAAGACCTATACAAATACTTTTCAAGAAGAACTTCTTAAAAAGACAATTGGAGAAAAAGCATTAAATTTAATTTTATCTACAACCAAATTTAACATAAAGGAGATGGAATCCAATGAGTATTGTAAGCTAGTTTTAAAAAGTTCTCAAATTGTAAGATATCTTATACTAGCAAATAGATTGGATAGTATTAGAATTTTAAAGAATTCTATTCGCAAAGACAAGATACAGCGATTCAAAAAAGAAACCCAGGAATATTTTTTACCAATTGCAAATTTAACTGATGATAATTTAGTTTTTAAATTATCTGTTGCAATGTACGAATTAAAATAACTTTGAACATAGTAATTTTATTTTATTTAAATTTTTTAAATATCTAATTAATTTATATTCAGCACCACCACAAATATAGCATAGATAAATTTTTTTCTTCCTAATATTAAATATAAAGAACTCAAAGCTATATTAATTTATTCTCATTTTAGGAAACGAATAATCTTTATGACAATTATAATACCAATTAAACTATTTCACTGAACTTATTACTTCTAATTATTTAAACATGGATTTCCATCAATATTGACAATATGATTTTTGCCATGTGGTATGATACTATATCTACATCCAACTATTTTGCTTATAATATGAAGGTTTGTCATTAAATGTTGAGTAACTTCTCCTATCAAATACCTTGATCTACCGTTCGCTAAACTTGCAGGTATTACTAACATATCTGCAAGATATTGATCAACAGCTACTTTTTTATTATAGTTAATTAGAAACTTAGTTGAAGCTTCTTTCCCTACATCTTCTGCAGATTTATTTATTTTTCCGATAGAATCTCCTCCAATATAAGGTCCAAAATCAGATTTAGAATAAACTAAAATCGAAGCTCCAGGTGAAATAGCATTTTCAATAGATGCTACATAGCTATTGCAGGATAAACCATTTCTTTCTAATGTCAATATAGCTGAAGATATTTGACGATCTAATACATGTCGTGGAAGATTAGAACAAATTCCTATAATTTTAGGATCAATTCTTTGATAATCAATAAGGTCAATTAAGCCTAAGTTTTTACAAGGAAATATTTTTGCATTAACAATTCCTCCTCCCTTTGGATAATATCCTCTTCTTATTACATCAATATTAAAATTTATTCCCATAATTTTATAGGCTTCAGAGAATACATATCTTATATAATCAATTGTGGGACTCATTCTAACATCTGTTCCACCGATAATTTGTATATCAATTAATTTTTTAGATAAAGCTACGGATGGAATTAAGGCCTGTAATACCATCGGTATACTTCCAGCAGTACCAATATCGACTTTAATTGACTTAGAAATATGATCATAATAATTTTCATCTGGATTAGGTATAAATCGCAGAAATTGACTTCCAAGAGTGAGATTTTCAACTCTAGCATTGAAAATATCTGCTAGTACTTTTATTGTATGTATATGTTGAGCTCGTAATCCACTTTTTGGTCTGTTTAATCTAATATTGTATATTTCTAGTGGTTTTTGTAAAAGTACTGACAGTGATATAGCAGATCTAAGTATTTGTCCTCCTCCTTCTCCAAAAGAGCCATTGATCTTTAACAATACTATTTAATGTGTAGTAAAATTAATAATTAAATTTGTTGTAATAAATCAAAGTTATCGTATATCTGCCATTAATATTTTAAAAAATAAATACTAATTGTTAGTAGCCATTTAAGATATATACAGAGGATATTTATACTAAAAAGATTAATAGATCACTATTATAATATCTTGTAATGCCTACCGCATATGTTTTAATAAATTGTGATCTAGGATCTGAAGATGATATCATTAAGGAATTAAAGAAATTGCCAGAAGTTGTTGAAGTAAGTGGTGTATTTGGTGTTTATGATATTATAGTTAGAATCCGTTCTGATTCGATGGATAAATTGCGCGAAGTTGTCACTTGGAACGTTAGAAGAATAGATAAAGTTAGATCAACCTTAACTATGATGGTAATTGAAGGTCAGGGAGATAAAGATATAAATTAACAATTACATATGCTCTAAAATATTCTTTATTACTCTCATTGTTTTCATTATTTCTTCTTCATTATTGAAAAAGTGTGGAGATGCTCTGACTATTTTTTTTCCATTTAGTAAATCTCGTTCAGCCATAATAATTCCCTCTTTTTCAAGTTTTACCTTTAACAGATTAGATTCAATTTTTGGACTAGAAAAAGAAACTATTGAACTACGCAGGTTTTTATCATTTATTCCATGAATATCAATACCATCTATTTTAGCTAACTCATTTCGTAAAATTGATGAAGTTTTCGAATTTATTGACATTATTTTATGCATTCCTATTCTTAAAATATATCTAAGCGATGATTCTAAACCTGCTAGTGCAGGATAATTACGAAATCCTGTTTCAAATTTTTGTGGAATATCATTATGAACTAAAGAATCATCTGAAATAATCTGTCCAGATTCTCCTCCTATGCTATCTGGAATTAAAGCATCTTTAGATTTTTCACTACAATAAAATATTCCTATCCCTAATGGACCACAAATCCATTTAAAACTCGGGAATGCCATGAAATCACATCCAATTCTTTTAATGTCTACATTTATAGAACCAACAGATTGGGCTGAATCAATACAATAAAGTAAATTATTTTCTCTTGCAATTTTTCCAACTTCTTCTACAGGCATTATAGAACCATTATTATATAATACATGACTAAGAATTACTAATTTAGATTTTTTTAATTTAGCTAATTTCTCTAATTCATCTATATCAAAAAATCCATTTGAATCTATTTTTAAAACTTTTATTTTTAATTTTTTCCTCTTAGCTACATATAACCATGGGAAATAGTTTGCGTAATGTTCATGTCTTCCACCTCTAAGAATTATTATGTCTCCTTTTTTCCAATCTATACCATTTGCAACAAGATTTAGTCCTTGTGTAGTGCTTTGTGTAAAACTTACTTCTATTGCATTACAATTTATCAAATGCTTTATCCTTAACCTAGTTTCTTCTAGCAAGTTTTCCATGTAATCTGACAAATCGTGTGAGTCAGGGCCTTGTTCGGAATATTTTATGAGAAAATCTGTAATAGATTTTATAGAAGAAAGAGATAATGGAGCAATTGAACCATTATTTAGATAGATTTTCCTCATAGTAATTGGAAAATCCTTAATAATTTGTTGTTTAAAATCACCTAACAATATTATATTTTATATATTCAACATATTTAATTCATGTATAGTTGCACAATATTTTATGTGATCTTTTAACTATTGGTGGATTAAACACATTATTATTTTATAATCCCTACGCTAAGCTTTGTTTTACATCAACAATTACCTCTTATTTTAGAAAAACAACTTATCTAGATTTTGATACAACTTATACTGCATATACTAAATCAAATTTAATAAAAAATTATCCTCTTAATAATATATCTTTGTTTACACCAAATGAAGGGGAATTGGAGTCATTAATAACCAATATAGTTTCTAACATTTCAAATTCTTCATTATTGATAATTGATTCATTAAACAGTTTCTATAATTTATATTATAAAAAAATTGATATGGAATCCTTAAAAGGAATTTCCACTATTCAACATACCCTTTCAAATTTTTTAATGATATTATTGAAATTCTGTCAATCTTTAAGGGTACCTATTCTAGTTACTAATATGATGCGATATAGAAAAAAGGAGGCATGGATCAAAACTCCTACAAATAAGAGATTTCTACAGAAGAAAAGTGCAGTGATGTTATTTGTAGAATTGCTAAGTCAAAACATGTTATTTCTCGATATTATAACTCATCCTACGTTGTTGCCCACAACTTTAACTTTGGATAATAATAATATAAATATAATATAGTAAAAAGATCTAGAAATATTCTATATACTCATGTTAACGTAATTATTGGTTTTAAGATTTATAGCATCATTATTTTTACTAATTAAATATATTGACTCCTTTCTGGGCTATATATTCTATAATATTAGTAGTAGTTGCTTTTTTCTTAATGACAATTGAATCTAAAGGAGAATTAATAGAAGTTTCACAAATTAATTCAAATCTTTCATTAGATGTTCAATTAGAAAAAAAAATTATTAATATTGGTAATAAACAAACAATAGGTTTTTTTTTACAAGATATTTCTAATAACAAGACAATTGATGCTAAAATAGAAGGTAATATAATATATTTATCAGGAATGGCAGAATCATTTTCTATTAATATCACTAACAATCAATTATATAACTATTCATGGATAATTAATCCCAAAATTCAATTTTACGGAACTATATTACTAGACATATACATGATATATAATGGATCAAAGTCAAATGTTGCAAATTTATCATTTTCTGTAGATGATAATAACAATATAAAAAATGATAGAAATAAACACAAAAGTTATACTTAAATGCAATTGTAATATTATTTTTATTTAATTTATGTTTAATCTTGAGTAAATATTTTCTATATTTACTATAAGGTATATTTATATCAATACTATATCTCAATTCATTATTTTAATTAAATATAAAAAAAATTACTATGATACTTTAATATCTTCAATACTTTCTATTATATTACATATACTTCTTGTAGAATTTCAAAACTCCATATTCTCTCTATTTTTTTAAATTAATTCTTTCTTAATCTTAACATATGAATGTAAATATTAATAAACATGAAGAATAGAAGCAGAAATGAAATTATAGCTTTCATACTAGAATCGGTAGCAAATAGCAGAAACAGTAATGGAATTACAGCAACCAAAATTATGTATAGTGCATTCTTATCTTATTCTCAGTTGAAAGAATATCTTGCATTATTACTAGAAAAAGAGCTACTTGGATATTATTCTGATACCCAGACTTATAAAGTGACTTCAAAAGGAACTCATTATTTATCAATACATAAACAACTAAATGATATGATAGTTACTGCTAGTCAATTTTAATTAAATATCACAAACTATTATTTTATTTTTTGTTTCTATTGCAAATATAATAGTAAAAAGGTTTCTTATACAATATTCAACAATCGCCCCACCTGTAATATCTATTCTAAAACTTTTAGATACGAAACTATAAATTTTGTCTTATTTAATTAATATATATTTCTTAAAATGTCAGTATATTTCTGTTTTTATGATCTTTCAATTCGAGAGCAAGAAATAATTTATACTCTTTTAGGAAAAACGTTCTATGTTATAGAAGAAAAATTATCATTTGATGATATGGAGAGCCAACTTCCAAATTTTCTTTCAATTACTGATTATTCAATTACGTTTGTCGAACTAAGTTTTCCAGTTAAATTTAATAATTACCTCTTTCAGACTATTTCAGTTGAACATTGGAATTCTATCAAAAATATAATAAAAGAAATAAAACATAGACGAGGAAATAAACCTGTTATATGTATCTTTAAATTTAAAGGTAATACAAACCAAACAGATTTTAATATTATTTTTTCTATAACGAATAGCTCAGTTCATTCATTCGAGATTGCAATAGAAAAAGTAGAATATCTTGTCGATATAGTACCTACACAATTAAGTTCTTTACCACCTAATACTATTGAAGTTTTTTATTTGTATGATGAATCATCCTCTAAATGGGTTCCATATCAAGCCAAAAGCATTGCACAAAATTATGTAAGTACATATATTTATAAAAATGGTTCATGGGAAGGATAATAAATTAATATGTCTTTATTTTTTAAACAGTAGTATACTCCTTACAAGTACTTATGTTTGAGCGGGGGTCGCCTAGCCTGGTAGGGCGTGGGATTGCTAATCCCATGTTCGAAAGAACTCGTGGGTTCGAATCCCACTCCCCGCGCTTATCTTGGGTTCCTCCAAAAATGTTATAAGATTTGATACGAGATACTTATCGTTAGATAAACAACAAGGAAAGAGAAGAAAGAAGGAGATGATGAACAAATTTTGACTCTTAATTTACAAAATACAAGAGAACTCATTATACATAGTGATGAGGAAAAAAAATTAGAAAAAAAGGTTAGAGTCAATTACAAAATCACTTCGAAAACAATATTTTAAAAGTTTATCAAAATATCTTTCATTCTAATCCACTTTAATTTCTTAATGATAATCTTAGTTTAATTTTTGTATATTTGTTTCTAGTTTATTAACTATCAATTCCCAGTCATTATATAACTATCTAAATTTTTTATTCTTCGTTAACGTGTTCCTAAAGCAGCTAGTAAAATTACAATGCCGTGCTGTTTACTATAATTATTCATATAAGAAAATTAAGAAAATTGCTATTTAACAATAACATTTTTAAAAAAATAAAATAAGTTTAATATTGAGTTTTATTTATAATCCCCCAATTCGAAAAATCAGTAATATCTCTTCCCAATTGCTTTTCCAATTTCTGGATTCTACGAGCATAGATTTGGATTTTATCATATTCCTGTTTATTTTTGGCTATTGTAAATCCTAACCAACATTTATTGAGAGCCCCCCACGTCTGATTTTCATAATACAATGATGGTAATATGTCATAATATTTCTGACCTTTTTTTTCATGTTCTAATGGATCCCATTTTCTTTTTCTGTTAATCCATTTGTTAAAACTATATCGATATCTATGATATTTCATAATATAATTAATAGTTACAAATTCTTTAAAAAGTTTTTTTCTTTTTTTGATAATAGCTAGCTGTATATGTATCCATCATAAGAAATATTATTTTATAAACTTTTGCAAATTTATTTTTGAATTAAGTATAATGAGACCTATTATATCATAAAAATGATGACATTCGAGATTGTTATGACATAATCTTAGTATAGATAGATTAATTTAACTTATTTAGGGTATTTGTAACAAGAGATCATGATTTTATCGACACTCATAATATTTTCTAATGTTTCCAAGATTTTGTCTTTTTCAAGTAATGGTATTTGATACTTATGTGAATAAAGTAGCAACCAATGCCAAGAAGATGACAGATATTCTAATAGTTCGTCATTGACCGGTTTTACTTGGTGCATCTTTCACTTCTTGAAAAGCTGTCAATTTCATATATCTGTACTATCCATAGAGATCTTTAGCCCATTCCAGTTCTTTTGCTGCCTTGTTCACTTCCTCATCAATCTTCTTTTCTTCTTCATATTTAGCATGCATAGCCCCTAAAGTTGCTTGGACTTCACTTTGAAGTTCAGATTTAATTGTCTTCATTTCCTTGGGAAATTCATTTTCGATTTTTCCTATTGCTTTATTAAGAGCAGCGCTAATTATCAAATTTATTTCTAACAATCTTTCAGTTCTACGTATACAATTATGTAATATCGCATCATCTCCACGATGGACAGCAAATGCCATAATTGCAGTTTTTAGAGGATTAGTCCTTTGTGTTCTCGTATTTAGACAAAAAGTTATCTCGCCACTTATTTTGTTCTTGAATGGAATTACTACAATTATCAATTAGTTTTATAGTGTCTTCTAACATTTCTTTAAGGATTTTTGTGAGTTCTTTCATTTCTTATTCTCATTTTTATCTATCCATGCTTCTATAGCTCTTTCTACAAGTTCTGATAAATCCATGTCCTGTTTTATTGCCTCAATTTTTGCATTTTTCCAAACATCAGGTTTTATCTTAATTGAAGTTGATTCCCTTTTAACTGAATCTCCTTTTGGATTCATGATAGTACTATACCACTTTACTTATTTAACTCCTGTGGTATAACTTTAAATAATGGCAACACTATACTACTAGTGGTATTGTGTTATGATGTTACAAAACAATGAAATCGGAGTAATTTTGCAATCTCGAATGACTAGAGGATTACTAGTACTTGAGCAAGGTATCAAGATAGTTGAAAACGAGAATGGAAATTTTTCTATTTCATCTCGTAC
>DATDKD010000105.1:0-2724 GCA_036520175.1 Nitrososphaeraceae archaeon | reverse complement strand
CTCAAAAATTTTTTTCTAATACTACAGAAAATAATAATTATAGTAATAATAGTGGGTCAATTGAAAAAAGTTATTTGAATCTACAAAATTATTTATTAGAATCTTTACCAAGCAAAAAAGATTTAGGAATAGGTATGGATTCTATTACATTAGTAGGAGTAGGAGGAACATTAAGAGCATTAGCCAGATACGACCAGTTAATTAAAGAATATCCATTAAAAAAACTACAAAATTATAATTTGGAATATAATTCTCTATCTATGATAAGAGATCATTTATTGAGTATGAGTATAAAGGAGATATCTGATATTGATGTAATAGGTAGTAATAGAGCAGAAACAATCAACACAGGTTTATGTATAGTTTATTTGCTCATGTCAAAATTAAATTTTCAAAATTTAATTGTAAGTACTAATGGTATACGGGAAGGAATTGTGTTCGATTATGTTAGATCATTAAGAAATTCTCCCACTAGTGTATTAAATTCTAAAACTCAAAATATTAAATTTGATAAATCTCCTTTAGAAAATTGTGAAAAGACTTCAAAAACATCTACAGGACTACCTATTTTTATTAATCAACTCTTGTTTCTTGAAATAATAAATAACTATGAATATGATATATTAAAAAAAGCTATTCTTTATTTATCCAAAATTTCTAATACTGTTAGTTATTTAGGTAAATTTTATTTTCTACTTGATGAAGACATTCCAAATATCAACCATAAACAGCAAGTTATTCTAGCTTTATCACTAATATCAATTTGTAAACCAAAAATTGTTTCAGAACTTATAGAAAATTATGTTTCTCTATTAAGGCCACCATCAAAAAAGAAGAATGGAAAAAAAATTGTTGAGAAAATTTCTATTTGCTTACAACTATGTAAACTTCTGAAAAAAATTAAATGTGTTAAAATAATAGAATTTAATAATGAAAATAGGAAAATGATAATATCTATAATGTTAGATAAAGAGGTTAAAATTCATGAACTCTTATTAAAAGAAATACTAAAGCGTTTTGGATCTATATTCAATCTTTCAATAGAATATTCTTTTTTTCGAAATGCAAGACATTAGGAGATAAAAAATGGTTATACAACAGACTCAACAAAAAGTAAAAGAAAACAGATATGGAACAACAGGAAAACTTATTGTAGTAGAAGGAATAGATGGATCAGGTAAATCTACTCAAATAAGACTATTAGAGAAATGGCTTAGGTTTAGAAACATACGAGTATTTTTAACCGAATGGAATTCTTCTGAGGCTATAAAAGATGTAACTGCTAAGGGAAAGAAAAAAGAAAAATTAACTCCAACTACATTTTCTTTACTTCATGCAACCGATTTTGCGGATCGCTATGAAAGAAATATTTTTCCTCTGTTAAGAGCCGGTTACATAGTGCTAGCTGATAGATATATCTACACAGCTTACGCTAGAGATATAGTAAGAGGATGTAGTCCACTATGGGTGAAAAAAGTATATGGATATGCATTGAAACCAGATCTTGTTTTTTATTTTAGAGTACCTATTGATGTAGCTGCAGAGAGAATATTATCAGGAAGACCTAAATTAAAATATTATGAAGCAGGTATGGATCTTGATCTCAGTAACGATATTTATGAAAGCTACCGTGTTTTTCAAAGTAGAATAATTGAACAATATGAAAAAATGATTAAGAATGAAAATTTTGTAGTTATAGACGGTACATATAATATTGAACAACAACAGCAACTTGTCCGAGACAGATTTGATGAAATAGTAATGAAAACTAAATCTGATAATAACAATAGAGGACAAAAAAATGATGAGTGATACCAATCACAAAATCAATTACTATGGACATGGAATGCCATATTATCAGAATACCGAAATAAAAGGGAAATTAGTCATAATTGAAGGACCTGATTCCTCAGGTCGTAGCACACAAATATCCTTACTTAATTCTCATCTTGAGGCAAATGGTCATGCTGTTCTAAATACTGGGTTGAGAAGATCTGAACTAATAAGTGAAGGTATACTGTGGGCAAAAGAACATCGGTTATTGCGAAAAAGAACCATGAGTTTATTTTATGCTGCAGATTTTGCAGATCAGCTGGAAAATAAAATTATTCCTGCTTTGAGAGCCGGTTACATAGTGCTAGCTGATAGATATATCTATACACTTATGGCAAGGGACGCAGTAAGAAAAATCAATCGAAGATGGTCTCATAATTTATATGGTTTTGCGATAAAACCCAACCTTGTTTTTTATCTAGATGTTGAACCTAAAGAACTTTTAAGAAGAGTATTTGAGAAAAACATGACGCTTGATTATTATGAATCCGGAGAGGATCTAGGACTTTCTGATGATGTTTTAGAATCTTTCTTACTTTATCAGCAGAAAATTAAACAAGAATTTATTAGAATGCAAAAAAGTTATGGAATTATCCAAATAAATGGTAATAGATCAATAGAGAATATTAACTTAGATTTACAAAGAAAAATTGACCAGTTTTTAGTTCAAAAATAGGTACTAATTATTAAACTAATAACAAAGACAATAGGAAGTTCAAAAATAATATACATGGGCTTGTATAAAGAAGTATTTTAATATATTATATATTTAATTTATTTTTTTTTAAATTGAAAAGCGAATGTAGTTGGCTCTTTATTATTTGTATCATGAATAAATTGCATTCTTAATAATTTGCCATAAATAACTATATCTCTGGACATATTTTCAAT
>DATDKD010000104.1:0-3485 GCA_036520175.1 Nitrososphaeraceae archaeon | reverse complement strand
AATGGCTTGGATGTTAAGAGCGCATGTTGAGAATGCATGAGTTGCTTCTTTTCCTATTCTACATAAAAAAACATTTACTATTAGTAAATCCTCCAATACTTTGAAATAAATTTTTAACCAAATCTTCTATTTTTTATTTTTTATGGTCAAATAAAAATTTTAATAAATTTCCCTACATCAACAATTTAATATATTATTCATCAAATTATTCAAATATTTTTTTAAAAAGTAGCTCATGCACTAAGTAAATTAAGAGTATATTCTCTGAAATGAAATGAGTTTATAGACTAAGTTTACGATGTATTCACGTATTCAAGGTAAATGATATTCAAACTCTAATTTATCATTGTTCTAATTTCTGATTTCTATTGTATAGGGTTTTCATTTCTATATCTTGTTTTTAATTTGTTCCCTTTTATCAACTTTAAAACTACTTTAACAATTTTGTATGTTGAGTGTTTATTTTTTATATAATTCCAAAGTGCAATTGATTTAAGCCCATGTTAAAGAATCGACATTTACAGAAGAACTCAATTCTACAGATTTTCTAGAATTCTTAGATTAGATAAAAGTAAAATTACTTAACAGTTAACTTGAGAGTGAATATAATAAAATGAGCGCATTGATAAAATCTATCCACTTAGAGAAATCTAGAAGAAAATTACATAAAAGAAATTTTTTAATTTTATAGTCTAAATCATGAGAAGAATACAAAATATCAATATCCCATATTTATATTGTAATAGTTAGAAAGCTTTATACTATAAGCAATTTTAGTATTATTATTATTGTTTATATCGAAAAAAAAATGAGGTAAAATTATGTGTAAAGTCTTTCAATATGAAAAAGGATTCATTATTAAAAAAAAATGATTTGTTTAATCTACAAGTAAATTTGTATAAATGTCATATTATAATTTCTATTATGCTTTTATCATCTTCTTTCTTCGTTGTTGATTCGATTTTTGCTCAATCCTCACTGAATTCTCCCTTATCATCGTCATCATCAATGATAAATTCAACTCAAGTAGAGACATTATATAACACAGCGAATAATTTTTATGATAACCAAAAATATGAAGAAGCTCTACAGTACTATGACAAGGTATTAGCTATAGATCCTTCATCTGTTAACGCCCTTAATAGTAAAGGCCTTGCCTTAGATCATTTACAACGATATGATGAAGCAGTACAAACCTTTGACAAGGCATTAGCTATAGATCCTTCATCTGTTAATGCACTAAACAACAAAGGCCTTGCCTTAGATCATTTACAACGATATGATGAAGCAGTACAAACCTTTGACAAGGCATTAGCTATAAACCCTTCATCTGTTAATGCACTAAACAACAAAGGCCTTGCCTTAGAACATTTACAACGATATGATGAAGCTCTACAGTATTATGACAAAGCCCTATCTCTTGATCCTTCTAGCATACAAGCATTAAATGGAACATCCTCTATTCTAGCTGAACTTCAAAAAGAAGGATAAAGCATTTTCAGTTAGAGAGAAAATAGATTATCTAATGCGGATAATGAATATTTTCCTTTATTCTATAAACATATAGATAACTCCTCCTATTGACAAATAAATAAAATTTGTATGGAACTTGAATTATCTTCTTATTATTCTTATCCATTAATATTAAAGAGAAAAAGGTATTGCTATATCATTTCCATTTTTTGGAACATTTGAATTCACAATAGTGTCATCATCATCATTTACTTTTAGGTTTTGAGGATAGGAATGAATCCTATTTGATAACAATCCTTCTCTATGAATATTGCATTGAGTTCCAGGAAAAATATAAACATATGCTAAATTAATAATTTCATCACAACGAAAAGAATGTTCATAATAAAAAGTTTGTAAACGATATAATTAGTATAAATATCAACAACAAATTCCAGTTAATAATTTATTTACAAAGTTAGAGAGTATTAATACTCTACAATATAACAAAGAGAGTAGCAGAAAGTTTTCATTTTCATTTTAAGAATGGATATTATCTATTATCGTTATTGTAACCAACAAATTAGAAGGTGAAAATTTCATACTTCTTATGGTGTCGTTTCTATTTCAAATTCAATATATTCTGGGGTAATAGGTTGAAATAGTATTCCTTGTATACCTACTTCTATAACCAAATTACCAGTTACATGAAATGTATAAGAGGCAGGTTCAATTCCCCAAGCAGAATGTGTTAAAGAATTTTTATATAACACTTTATCAACCGCTGAATCCTTTATAGTAAATGAGTAATCTATATGTTCTTGATTTTTGGTACTTTTTTTATCTATAAATATTATTTTAAAAATGGCTTTCTGGCCAGATTTAATTGTAGAAGGTGTCCAACTCATATATAGATCAATATCATTTTCAAAACTTTCCTTTACAGTTTTGATATCATCTGTAACAATGATTTTTCCTTTCATCCATGGATATTTAGATGACTGAAATAGATATTGTCCTTCATCTTTAAATTCATAATTAAAATATTCGTTGGGTTTGATATTCTCTGATTCTGTAACTATAGTTTTTCCATCGCTAGATACGACTTTTATATTGTGAAGAATGTTATCAGCATTATACCATTTTATTTCTTCTCCTGTGCTAATCGGATATTCAGTTATGTCGAAAAATCTATATCTACTAGAATCACTTGAGCCTGGTACTATTGTTATTATTTCTTCTGCATACGCAAATTGCGAATAGAAAGAAAATAAAAGAAACAAAATTGAAAAAGAAAAGAATATTATATTTAATAAAAAATAATTTCTATTGCTATGAAAATTGAGACTTGAGAACATTAATGTATTATATTATTTTAGCACAATATTGTTAATTATACTTTAGGTTTAATGTATTATCTTAAAGATGCTATCGTTACTTTAATTAATAATCCTATATAGTAGATTTTATACTAATAGCAAATATGAATAAAGATATTAATAATAAGAAATAACTTTTATTACTGATCTTAATTTTGTGAGATGTATTTCAATTATTATTATCTTATCATTTATTATTATTATTATTATTATGTCTTTGAATAATTCAAGGAATGCTAATTTAATATCACTTTTGTTATTAACTTATTTGAACTTCACTAAAAATAACCAGGAAAATATTTAATTTAACAACAATGAAAATGATGGTGGATTATGCTGATGTTTTAGCTAACAATTTTATTATATATATGAGCTTTTATTATGGAAATGAGAAAATATAATCATTGTAAGTATATAACAATTTTTATGATAACATTTTTTCTTCTTTTGTTTCATCTTATTGATCAGATATCTATTGTTTTTGCCCATAGTTTTACTACCAACGAGGTATCATATTTTTTGGGCCTTGATAAAAGAATCAAAATAGAATTGGATCTTGCAGAGAAAAATTATCCATCTAATATTACATTATTAATGGATCATATTGATAATACTGCAAGTTTATTAAATGAAATTTATTTTGCTGAAAGTGAC
>DATDKD010000103.1:0-7065 GCA_036520175.1 Nitrososphaeraceae archaeon | reverse complement strand
TATGCTTAGTTAAATTGAGTCTACAATACAATAATAAAGATGATTGATTAACTTCTCCATACTCAATTAATTTGGTTAAAATATCAATTATAAGATAAACTCTATCTCTTTGCAATATTTATAAACCTGGTATCCTTTATCCAATATATACAAATCTTATAGTTTTTATATTCTTCTAGCGTTGTTATTACTGTAATCAGATTTGCTAATAAAGTGAGAATAATGAATACCTCTATGAAATAACGCACGACAAGAAACCACTACAATTACATTAGATCCCAAAATCTCATACTTAATATGCAGATAAATGCTAAATAATATTCTCCATTTGTAGTATGTATAATAAAGTAAACTTCATCAGCAATTATTTATGCAAAGAAAAGAGATCAACAGTTACACATAACAAAATCAGATGAAAGTTTCAATCATCAAATAGATTACTTTCTATTAAAATTTAAATTTATTAAAATAGAATATAGGATGTCATTATAAGTATTATCCAGTAACAACGATGAAAATAATACTCTAAGAGAAATAATACTCTAAGAGAAGAATAGAATTATTTCATATTTATGAATATTTACTCTATGAAGTTGAAGTTAGACTCAAGATTAAGGACGGGAATTAATATCTATTTATGATGAATAAACAATAATAACATGTTTTAATTTTGTTGTATTATTTATTTAATGTTTAAACATCTTCAGATCGAATTAAAGTCAAAGTTGACATTAATCTATCAATATTATTAATGTCATGTTGAACTTTTTCTTTCAAGTCATCCATTGTGTCAAATATTATTTCTACTACTAGATCGTACGGACCATTAATAATATCAACATTTACAACATTATCTAATTTTTCAATAATATTAGCAATCTCATATCTAACTTCAGGATTACAAATAATCAGAAGATATGCTCTTAACAATGTCATATACAAATAATAGATCTATAAAAGGAATAGTGCATTTTGTTAAATCATAATAGAACCACTAACCAAGTTGATAAATAGTAATACTACAAAACAAACTACATAAAGATACACATTGTATCAACGCATGAAAAAGGGGTTCATTCATCATTGTTTCTTGGGTTAACTTTGTTCACCTATTTTTAAATATTCTTAAGCATGTAAAAGACTACTCTTAACAACAAGATTGAAGTAGCCATAGCCACTATCTACTGCTTGTTCTATAATAGGCTATGGCTATTACTAACTTTCTTCAATTACCAATAATTTTTCAATTGATAGTGATATCATCCAGTATAATGACTGGTCAATCTCGCCATAACCTAATCTGTGATTTGCTCCTAATCAGCATAAAAAAGCATAAGATACATGTGATGTGATTTTTATTCAATAATGCTTAATTTGTTTTCAATTATACTCAATCGTAGATAATATATAGTGTGTAGGAATAAATCTGAAATAACATTCTTTCATTTTATCTCTCTCTTGGTTTTATTGGATAGTTTACTTCTATGGAAATATTCTTTAGCCTTTAGTTTATATCCTAAACCTAGAATAAACCATATGGTAAAATAGTTAGGATATAGTTCCATGACTTTATCATAGCATTCTATTTCATTCCTATTTTTTAATTCACACGAATACAGTTTCACCATTTAAACACCACTTTCAATTTTTTCCTTGAGCATAACTTTATTAATTCTTCCAATTACAAAATTTACATAATTTGGCTATTGTACAAGTTATACTTTTAGAGTACTTTTGTAGTATTTAATGCTGAGTATTAATGATTGATTATTCTAAACAATAATGAATGAATTCTTTATCAACGATTAGTACGTTTCTACAACTTTTATCTTACAGTACTTCTATACCTGTTAACACATCTGTATGTTCAGGAGTAACATCCTGTAATGTTTGATTAATTACTTTTTTTGGAGCAATTGGTATAATTCCTTTTTCCTGTGCCATGCTCTCATTTATCAAAATATGTAGTACAGTTATAGTGATTATTGTAAATAATATTACTACTAATATCTTGACTTTAACATTAATTGTCTCTTCTTTCTCTGTCATCTTCATTCATGGACTATATAACATACTATATCAAACCTTCTTAGAAGCAATTTATACGCATATCGTTCAATTTTTGAATGGAGATTCATCAAGCTAGTCTTGAATTTCTAAATAGTTTTTTTAGAAAATTATTAAACTCCTATTATTCTTTTTTAATCTTTTAATAGTATAACATTATGAGTGATATTGTAAAGTCTTGATACTTTTATTGATGTTTTCTGCTAAAATCATTTCATTAGATTGTATATTAGACAAAACTTCAAGAAATCAACATTAAAATGAGAATTACTTTAACCTGAATTGCAGAAGAGTAGATAGAACCCTCATTCAGAACAAAATGGATAAAATCGAGAACTATGGATCATCCTGCTAGGAGATATTTTTGACTATTTTATATGTTATTAATACCATTAGATTTGAATTAGTTATTGTATATTGTTAAATCAATTGACGATTCAAAATTTTTTAGCAAATCACTAATCGAATAGATTGTGATTGGGTTTGAAAGTCAGTTTAACAAAAATTAAGTATAGTAATTTGTTTTACTTTTGCATCCATTAAATAATAAATTATATTTGCAAAATTTAAGAATAAAACAATTAAGGAAATGGTACTGCCTTAAAAGGAAGTATAAATGGCACATCGTCCTCTTCCTCTTCCTTTTCTTCCTCTCTTACATTGTTATCCTTACTATCTCTATTATCATCATCATTATTATCATCAAACAATTCATCTAGAGAAACATCTTCAAAATCCTCTTCTTGTTCCTTATCTTCTCTTACATCATTATCTCTATTATCATCTGCTTCCTTTTCTTTTTCTCCTACATTATCTACATCATTACTCTCGTCTTCCTTTCCTAATGCAATATAATTATAATATGAAATATCAATGCTTATGCATAATAATATAGTAATTAAAATTAGATAGTATAAATTTTTATTTAGCAATTTAAGTATAGAAATAGAATATATTTTTAATTATATGTGGATTAGGTAATTACATTATATATCATCATTACCTATTTATATCATTGATTTAAATTATGTAACAATGTAATAGTATTTTATAGATATCTAATTATTAACTGAGTATTTATATATTAATTTATTATAAATAGAACTATTTAATATTAAACATATTTCCTGAATAAAAAATAATTCTTATGATAATATCTAGTTTGTATCTGTTCTATATTACTTCGACATGCTCGTAAATAACAAAATTGAATTGTTTTTTCTATTATATCTAATTGTACATCACATTATTAAAAGTGGAATTAATTAATGCCCATATAAATATTACAGGGATTCTACTTTTTTAATATGCATTCTATTTTAGGAACTTAAGTCTAATGAAAAAATTAAACCCTAGGTTTTATATTTACTTGTTAATTTTTTATAGATGGTACTGAGGTAAGTCTAGAATATAATATCAGTACTTAATGTATAATATCTTAATATATATTATTAATTTTTTATTTCATGATTTTAAATTCATCTAATACGTTGCCTTGATTACTATAATATTTTCCAATAATTATATTTCCTTGGTCAATAACATCAATGTTTAAAAATCCATAACTAGAATCTTGCTGATAGACTACATATGGTTCTTGGTTAGAAAAATGATCAAAATCGATACCACCTGTACCAACTATTAGTTGAAACATTCCGTTTGACGATTTATATTCTGTTTTACCATTCTCTTCAATAATAGGTTGTGATGAATTTATATCGTTATAAAATAAAGGATATGTTCTTTCATAATTGTGAGCATGGCCACTAAATAGTAAATCTACACCATATTTTTCAAATAGAGGATGGTATGACTCTCTCAATTTCTTTATTGGTTCACAAGAATCATGTTCTCCACAAAGTGAAGAATAAAACTGTCTATGACTCATTACAATAATCCAATTTATATTGGGATTTATAGATGCCTTGGCTAAATCATTCTCAACAAATTGGTACTGTTCTGTATCTTCTAAGTTGGAAAAGTCAGGGTCTGAGCCAGGAAGATATGAAGATTCCGAATCCATCATCAAAAAATGGATATTATTATAATCAAACGAATAATATGGTTTGTCTAATCCAAATTCTTTAAGATGTTGCTCCAAAAGATTTGGTGACATAACATCATGATTACCAATTACAGCTTTTATTTTAGAAGATATTGGACTAATTATATCTGTCCAACAGTTTATGTCAGGACCATATGATGTATCCCCAAGACTAAACACTATATCAGGATCGTGATTGTGAATTAACTCCACCGTTTTTGCTGTGTTTTTAGTACAACCCCAATCACCAACAATGGCAAAATTAAAATCAGATAAATTTTGAGAACCAATTGTAATGTCAGTATTTTCATTAGGCAATGTATGTTCGTTTCTAAACTCCTCAGAAGTGTTAGCTCCAGATGGTAAAGATGATTCTACGTCATAGTCTGAAGGATCATAAAACTCCTCTTCAGGGACTACAAAAAATCCATCATCTACAGATAATGTAGATCTTAATGGTAGTTGCATCCCTACCATAAATAAAATTAAAAGAGTAGTTGATAATATAGTATACATCTAAATATTCTTAGAATAAAAATAGATATGAAACCCTTTTTGAAGGTTTGGTTGAATGATTACTAAGGATTTTATAGTACTTTTTTCTATAATATTTGTTTATCTCGCTCCTCGCTCATACGTACTATATCTTTTAAACATTCACAATTAATAAATCAGAAGAGCAGCTAATTATTATATCTTATAACTACATCCAAGCATTTGATTATAGACTTGGATACTAGATTACATTAGGATAAGAAGAAAAATAGATATTAAAAATCAGTATGTTTGAAGATTAAAAAATTGTTATTATATTCTAGTTAGTTAGACAGGTATTATTTGTTACCTTGAAGAGTAACTAACTATCTTATTCTGTAAGGTACTGTAGAAATCTAATAATTATTTTATCTTATCAATATACTCATACTGAAATATAATACTTAACCTCATAATACTAATTATTATCTTATTTTAACAAGTGGGAACATTCATTGGAGCAAATCTCGATAATAGAAGGTCATATGATGAGTTACAAGTCTTCTTGTTTTATGAGAGATATTCAAACTAATAATATAATATTTAATAAACGAATGAAGATAATTTACTTTATAGCCATAGCCTAGAATGGAGCGAGTACGTGTTAGGTTTGGGGCTATGGCTATTCTAAGGGCCGCTTTTGAAGAATAGTGTAGTATTTTATATATTTTAGAATATTTAAAAATCGGTAAACCAAGTTAATCTATCAAAAACTAATGATGAGGGAAATTCTTCTTATCAGACAGTAGTTCATGGCTATACACAGTTGTTATATAGACCATTAATAATTATTGGAAAAAGAGAAAGGACATTATGCGAAGGGTAGAATTATTCAATATCTTTAAAAGATTAGGATTATAGACAAACTTTAGATGAAATATATATATTCAATATTTGTTTACGCACTTTCAATTGTTATAACTTTGTATATATTTCCAATGAGTATTTCTTATTCTAGAGTATCTGATACAATTGAAATCAAGACTCTACTAACAAAAAGTGATCATATGGTCACTAGTCTTAATTTTCAGAAAACGAATATTACTTTTGGCGAGGAAAATAAGATTTGTCCAAATATTAAATGCTCTTATGAATTCGAGAAAACCTCCTTAGATGATGGATTTGGAGCAAAAAACTCGAAATTTTTATCAGGAACATTAAAAATTGGAGATAAAGCAAATTCTGAAGGCAATTCTCCTGCATATAAATTCTATAAAATATCGGGTTTGTTTAATCTGGTTAATAGGAAAGAAAATATTACAACTGGAGAAAAAATTTTGGTGTATGAAGGTAATTTACTATTTGACACCGGTAATGAAATGTTTAGTCCATCAAAATTAGAATATAAATCTCAAATTAAACTATATGATTCACAAAAGAAACTAGAATTAATAGGAACATCAATATTATAATTCACAAATCACTATTTGTCTGATTTCAACAGATAAATCTGAGGGTATTTTTTGGAATATACAGTAATATGCGAAAGAAAAATAAAGTATTAGATCACTATGCAATAATTTGATAAATATAAAATTATTTGAAAGTTGGATTAATCTAACTAGGTAGTTAACTTAGTTAACCATTATTTAATTAATAACATCGTAGAGAAATAGTATGAAAAAGAAAAATAAATTGATGTATCAAAAAAAGAGAGAGAAAGGAAATGAATAGCGATGATAATACAATTATGAATGAAAGAAATAACATACTCAATATTATAGATAGTTTTATTGAACAGATAACCAAAATTAGAAGATTCTTTATAGGAGTTTCAATTTCATCAATTATTCTTGCTCCCATTGCTATTTCATTAGCAGTATATCTTTTTACTCATCCATCCTTCTTTAGAATTGTAGAAGCAGAAAGGGAATTTGGATTTGGATTAGTTGTCTTATTGACAGCTGTAATAATAATATCTTCTATTCTTTTTGTTACTGGGATTCTTCAGTATAGACAAATAGGTTCATGGCATAAAAAATATGAGTCTTATAAAAAAGAAAAAGATGATGTTGAACAATATATTTCTAATAAATTTAAAAATTACATTGATGAAGAAGATGCTAACAAAGGATAATAAAATAAAATAATAATTTGATATTATACCTATATTAAAGAAATCTATTTTCGTGGAAAGAATTTCTCATAGGGTTCTAAAATTTTCTTATAAAATTCTATTCCTTGAGATGTAATTGAATAAGAAAGTATCATTTTTTTTCCTAAATAGGAATTCTTCTTTACAATAAAACTATTTTTCTCTAATCCATCAAGTATTTCTTTATGCTTAGTTAAATTGAGTCTACAATACAATAATAAAGATGATTGATTAACTTCTCCATACTCAATTAATTTGGTTAAAATATCAATTATAAGATAAACTCTATCTCTTTGCAATATTTATAAACCTGGTATCCTTTATC
>DATDKD010000102.1:0-6484 GCA_036520175.1 Nitrososphaeraceae archaeon | reverse complement strand
AGATATTGATGGATATTATCCAATAACAATAATAAAAGACTCCAATTTGCAACTATCTCTTCTACCATCAGTATCATCTCAACATCAATACTCATCACCAATAACAATAGCAATATGGAAAGATGAAAGATTAGAACATCTAGATATTTCAAGAGACTTGATTGAATTATTACAGATCAATGGTTTTACAATTGAAAGAATATTAGAATATGGACCTTCACAAATTGCAAAAATAATAGGAATAGATGATTTCTTTGCACAAATAATATTTAATAAGGCAATAACAATAACAACAAAACGGATAATTAAATAGTTATAACATTTTGGGCGCCGAAAAAGTTATAATTAACATTCTAAACATTCTAGGAAGTTAAAAAGTAGGATAAGAACAATTCTCAAGGTATAACATCAGTATGATAGTAACATTAAACTATGGTAATATATAGTGCCGTTTCTTTATGACAGAATAACTTGCAAAGAAAAATAGATATACCTTCAAAATATCTTTATAATTACCTCGTAATTAATAATAATAATTTGACAATGCTCAAATCTAAATTTTTATTAACTTATACTAATAATCATTATTCTTCTTTCTATTTTTTCTCATTTATGTCTATAACTTTTCTTTGTATATGCTATTATATCTTATTTTTCATTAACTTCAATGCATTTGCTTTATCTACTCCTCAATTTCCACGATATGAGATAAATTCCGGCATTCGAGATGGAATCCAAATAGCAGAATATTTGTCTAGCCAGACAGCTACCGATTATAAATCTCCCCTTGATTTAGCTACTGATATTCAAAAGGTAACATATTATAGTGATGGTAAAAATCTTAATGCAACTCTCTGGCTTGGAAATAAAACTATTACTGATCCTTCAAAATTTGGTACTGTTGTTTTACTATACGGTGCACTATTTGATATTGACAAAAATCCTGCTACAGGAAAATTTGGAGTAGACTTTCAACATGAAATTCAATGGAATAATTATTCCAAAGAATGGAATAGTTTTATAGTAGAACAATCGGCTAAAGATTATTTTAGGACTGTTTTTAGTCAAGAGAACTACACAGGAATTCAAGACAATGTCAATTTCGTATTAATGTCTCAAAACTTAAAATTTTTAACATTACCTGAACATTTCAAAGTATTATACTATACTGTTACTATTTATAATAACACAAAAACTACTGTAGATATGACAAGTTGGATAGATATTCCTCCTCCAACATATACTTTTTCAACCATTCCTGATCCAATAGTTCTAACTCCAGGTGAGCAAAAAGATATTGGAATACAATTAGAGTCTAGCGAAGGAATAAATCCTGAAGTGGTTGATTATATACAACTAGAAAATAATGAATCTTTGGTAAAGGTTATTTTAAATCCAAATAACCATAATTTCTCTTCATTTAGTTCCAATATACCTGCCCCGTTCAGAATTATAGTTCCATCAGACGCACAGGTTGGAAAATATAAGATTCCATTTTTAGTTAATATTTCACAAGGGTCCATTTTTCCATCGGGGTTTATAGAAATACCAAATTTTAATCTATCCATTTCGGGAAAGAGTTTTTCTACCGTGAACTCTAATCTAACTATTACAGTAACAGAACCTCTAAGCTTTGATGATAAGGTTAGAGAATTTTGGACTACTTATGGACCTATTATTTCATTAGTTACTGCGGGTTTTGTAGGTGGAATTTCTACATATATTCTGGATAAAGTAAGAAACAGAAGCAAGAAAAAATTAAAATAGATAGTGAAGTTTTTTCTAAAATACATGCTATTTTACCTGAAGATAATTAAACAGTTATAAAAATTAATTAAAATAAAAATTTCGCAAGGCTAAGATTTTAATATAATTCTAATAATAAAATAAATTTAAATATGAAAAGAATGTTTCTTTTATTTCATGTATCATAAAAATAATGCTAGTCTTACATTTTTTCAAAATATTAAATTTATTTTTATCGTTTTCATATTTATTGTTGCAATATTTAATTTATTTTTTCCTAGTTTTACCTTTGCCCAATCACCTTCTTTGTCTTCTCTGAAAGAAAATAAGTGTTGTGTACCAATACTTCTGGCTCCAATGTCAATAGATGATAATGGCGACCTCCTGATTTCATGGGCTGATAATAGAACAGGTAATTGGGAAATATTTTTTACGAAGAGTACAGATAATGGAAAAACGTTTGGAGATTCTATCAACGTTAGTAATTCGCCAAACGGAAAGTCAGAAAATGTAGAAATAGTTTCAGAGCAAGATAATATTTACATCACATTCTGGGATAATAAAACCGGTGAAATAGCTCCTTATATTGTAGCAAGTGATAATAGTGGACAGACATTTAGTGGACCTTTGCTCTTGAATATTAGTAATACATCATAAAATTTAATAGCATTAGTTCCAATTCTTGTTATTATTTTTTACATAGTTACATTTAATTTCATGTAATAAAAAGTTAAAGTTTAAATCTTGAAAAACCGATCCCAACTACATGTAATACTCGAAGCCCCTCAGAATCCCTATAATATTAAATAATGAGAATTCTTAGTCAATGTTAAATTATTTATTTCAATTTATTCAATATCTTTATTTTCTCTTCAATATATATTTCAAATAAATCTAAAAAATGAGCCCTTTTGAATTTCATTTTTGATAAAATTAGAGACAGCACCATCATACTTTCTTATACTTGATTTACTAGAATATTTAAATTAGAATAAACATTGTGTAAATGTGGTTGATAATCTTTTAAAGGAAAGTCTGGATCTATTTCGCCTTAATTATCCACTATTTCTACAAATTTATTATTTGTTTCTGGATAACATAATATCCTTGAGAATCAAGATTGAATAATCCAACTGCTCCTAAAATATTATTATTATTATTATTAGTAGGTCTATTTCCATAGTAAAAGGATCCGTAAAATTTAGTTCTCCTTGATCATTTACATAAACTCCAGAGAACCAACCCTTTCCAAGATTCTCAGTAGTATTCAAGCTTAATCCTTTTTTTACTATTTTGCCAACAAATATAGAATATTCTATGATAACCAATTTAACAGAATCTTTAATGGCTTGTTCATCTATCGATTTGTTTTTCTTCTTTTATTGTTGCCATCAAATTCAGCTCTATTATTCAATCTTGTAATTATTTCTAATTCATTTTATATACTAAGGATTCATATTTTATAACTTTATAAAACTAGACAATATCTGAAATCAATAAAATATATTCACCTTTACAAGATAGACAAGGAAATTATAGCCACTTAAAAACACTACAAAATTGTGTCAAAATCAGGAGATACACCTCCAAGCCCATTTAGCAATAAGGTTCTGGATCTTTTCCTTGAATTACTAGTAATATAATAGGCTATACTAAAATAATATCTATCAATTTTTTCCAGGGATAAACCAACGGATTAGAAATTTCCAAGCTTTCGTTCAAACTAGTAATGTAGATTTAAAGTAACGTCGAAATCAACTAAAAAATTTCCAAATAGCATGAATAATCCCACAACATGAATGAATAGTTAGTGTTTTAGCATTGATAACTGTCTCCAGGCAGGTAGAACCATATTTTCAAGATTTTTTAATTTTGGATTTTATCTTTTCCTGCATTTCACGCTTCATCACATATTCACGAGTGTAGCCGTGGTCCTTAATTGCATGATCAACCAAATTATTCATTAATTCTTCTTCTGTTTCACCAGTTCCTCTAAAATCACAGTCTACTCCAACATCTCTACATGACACAGATAACATTGCAAAAATTATGATTGCGTTGTATTTAAGTTCTTATCCTATGATAATAATCATTAGAAACTTATTTTATAGTTTATATACTATTTCTTAAATTAAAATAGGTCTAATCCTATATCAAGATAATTTCGGTATGGTATATACCGTAAGGTGATGTAAGGTGCTTAATAGTTTCTATGATTCAATCCTTAACCTTATTTATTAGCAAGATAGAAAGTAAGATTTGATAGTGAACGAAAGATCATGGAAGTTTATAGAAATGGATGAAAAAATTGGAATCTTAAGCAAATGGAAAAAGATGCTCACTCAGAAATAAAGAATGTTTTTACAAATATCTACTACTTATCATCGTTGTTATTATTATTAGTATTCAATGGTAGAACGGACCAAAATATCTCAAATAAATAGATGTATATATTTGTGTAATTAAATAAGTTATCGTATGTGTTACAAGAAAGAGTTTATCGTATCAAAAATTGAAACTTCTAAAGATAGTAGTCATTATATTTACGTATCAATCAATCCTAAGGGCGATTTTTCTCCTACTAGAAGACAGCAAGGCTTCCCCGAAAACCCTTTTGGAGTAGCGGCAATACCTATTACTTCATTGGATGATTTGAAGAATTTACCGAAGAAAATATCTGATGCTATAGAAAGTGCATTTGGTGGAGGCAGGAATAACATATCCGCAGAATCGACCACATTTAAAATGAACACCAGAGAATTTGAAGAACTGGGGATAAAAATAGGAGATAAGGTTACTCTAGAAATTAATATATCTAATAATAATGATATTATAGCATGAGATCAGTAAGAGATCCCACGGTATTACTAATCTTAACTTAATGGTGCAAGTCCTAATCTGTCAGCTATCAATGATGCAAGTATTACAAATAGTATGAATCGTACTATTATATGATTTACATTTGGATACATAGGCAATCTATTCCAATTGTATATGTTGAATCTTACTATTAGACACTTATATAGGGTTAACAAAGGTCAAATAAATGTTATATGAAAATTCTCGAAATTTAAATTAAAATCTAATAATAGAATTATACTTTGTACATGTGCCTAAGAATATACCATTATAATACTCCTGCTGGAACTTTATCAGTTATAATAAATGAATGTATAAACGACATTATTCAGGATTGTAGGTATGTATTGTGTCAGTTGTAAACCAGTAGTTGAAAAGCAATTGAAAGGTGAAAAAGAAATTAAAAAGATTTGATATTGATTATATGACAGATAGCGTAATAGTATAATTTGATCCTATGTTGATAACAAAAGAACAGATTAAGAAAAAATTATAAAAATTAGGATACAAATTTGTTAGGACATCAAATCTTTGATAGTTAAGGATAAAAAAAGAAAAAATTACTATCATAATTTAATCTGTTGTCTGATTAATTAATAGGATAGAAATAAAATGAAACTACATGAATACTATTATTATAAAAATGATTACCAAGAAATTGAAAATAATCATCAATATTTTCACTATTATTAATTGGATTCTTCATCTCAATTAATAGTTCAAATAAATTTTTTATAACTTTATGTTCTTTTTTATAATAGTAATTGATACAAGACAGAAAAGTATTAGAAACTTTGAATAATTCGAAGATAACTATATTAGCAATTGTAGACCTTGAGAATAATCAATCTTATCTAGTACCAGTAATTTTTGTTTTAACGGTAACAATATTTTGATTCCAATAGATAATAAACCTAAAACAGTAAATTCAGATCTATTACCAATCAATGGATTCGCTACATATCTATCAAAGTATTTCTCAAATGAATTACTGTCGAATTTATTCTCATATAAAATATTTAATACGAAATGAGTCTCGAACAAAAAGTAAAGATTATTCATTACTTAATAACATTTAAGAGAAATGAATTTAATGTAAATCTATGTCAAATGGTACTAATAATATACCTGCAAATGCTGAATCCATATCATCATCTTCTAGCAAGGATGAGATAATCAGGGGATTAAATGGAGACTTGGCAAGAGAGTATAAAGCAATTATCCAGTATGTGGTGTTCAGTTCTACATTGAAAGGCGCCGAATATGGGGAGATTGCCCAACAGTTGAAAGAACATGCAACACAGGAATTAGAACATGCTCTAGAGGTAGCTAAACAGATCGACTATCTAGGTGGAGACCCTACAATGAAAGGCGAAGAGGCCGAGTATTCCCAGGATTCAAAGACAATGCTTGAGATAGATCTAAAAGCAGAACAAGAAACCATCAAAAACTATAGAGAGAGAATCCGTCAGGCTGAACGCGCTGGTGAATTCGCTCTCTCTGAAACATTAAGAGAAATTATCCAACAAGAACAGGATCACGAAATAGACCTAAAAGATGCTCTCGGTCTACGATGATAATAATAAAACGGCTCTAAATATAAAATTACAACTTTTTATTTTTAATCAAGGAAAGTCCATATTATATAACCTGATTATTACTTTATCCTAAGTTAACAGAGCCAGTCCAGAGATATTTCATAAAATATATGGACACATTTCTAATCCTATAACTACTTTTTTAGGTTTAGCAATCGCAGCTATTTCATTATTAATGAATACAATGAAATTAGCATACAAATCAATATTTCTTAGTGATATTTGTTTTTTCTATGATAACTTTACTTTCAGTTTATGGACAAGAAAAAACAACCCCAAAC
>DATDKD010000101.1:0-24485 GCA_036520175.1 Nitrososphaeraceae archaeon | reverse complement strand
AATGATATGTTTCCATCATGGTTTACAGAAGCAATAATCAACAGATAGTAAAATTAGATTACCCGCAGGGTTTCTTAATAACTCAAATTTAATCAATTTTTCATTTAATTTAATAATCTGTACTTAGCTAAAGTATTTCTGAGTGTTGATACTGTGACTAACACTCGAAAAATATAATAAAATTAAAAGTAATTCCTAATTATTAAATTAGGCATATAATTAAATTATTAATCCTGTGGGTATACTACAAATGTTATACTTATTTGTTATAGATATCTTGATCTAAAAAAATTACATCAAACATAGCTTATAATGACTAATTTTTAAGATATGTATATATTTACAAAATAGATAAATGTTGAATTTTTCAGACTCCTAATCTTTGATGTATGCTTTTTTAATACTAAGTTATTTTAGAAGTTTGTTCTATCATTACACTATCATTAAGTTTTGAGCAAGGGTCACGTAAAATGTACATCAAAACTAATAATCATTCCGTAATTTATATTCTTGTTTTTATTCGATTAGGAGAACTATAGATATGATAGTCGTTACCCCATGAAAAAAACTGGGGGTTAACATCCGAACTTTTAATTTGACACTATTATTTAGTTTCCAGCATTTATTCTATATTTTTTATAACAGACACAATATCAAGATTAATTACTGATTCCCTTTTGTAAAGAGAAAAAGGACAAATACTAGTCGGGAATCAGACTTAATATTCGTAAATAACTCAATCGAAGACAAAATTCAAAGAAGACAATAGAAACAATATTGCTATTTTCATTGTTATCTTGTTGTTGCTTTTAAATACTTTGATTCATAAATATAATCAGTAGATTTTTCTATTCCAAATTCTTATTAAGATCAATGGAAAATCCTGTGATTACTACAGATAATGGAATAAAATTAAACCCAGACAAAATGGTAAAGGAGGAATTATATTATTGTATTTATGAGGATCGTGTATTCCTTTTTTTTAAGGATAAGGAGGACGTTTTGCACTGCTATGAGATTAGTGATATTGATACAATCAATAAAATAAAACAAAATCCAGACAACATTGATGAAATATTAAATAATTTAGCAAAAGATAAGAGTACAAATATTTCGGGTTGAAAAAACATTATATTCTACTTTCCATGAATAATAAAATTAATGTCTACACATAATGAAAATACGGATAGTAAACCAAAATCAAGCAATGAGATCTTTATAGGTAAAAAACCACTTATGACTTACGTCACGGCCACATTAGTTCAACTGGCTAACGAACCCACTGTTGTTATAAAAGCAAGGGGAAAAAGTATACCAAGAGCCGTTGATGTTGCACAGATCATCGTTAAGAGAATGAATACATTGGGTTATAAGGTAGCATCAGTCAAAATTGGTTCAGAAGCTGTTAAATCTGAAGACGGCAATACTCGCAATGTCTCAACAATTGAAGTAGCTGTTTCTAGAAATAGCTCTTAAATTGTTTTATTTTTCAACTATCGTAAAGTTTTTCAACCTAAAATAGATTTTTTAATAAGACTTTATGGATTTGACATATTTTAGTTTCCCCTGATATTATGGTCCCATAACAACCATCACTAATATGGATACATAGGATAGAAGCTTTATCCTGAGGAAGCTTGCTACCTAACGTAAATTCATGAAAGGAAAGACCATCTAATAAAATTTCGTTACAATAATTTGACGACCTAAAATCATTATTTTTTAATAAAATTTCATACTCACCAGGCTGCAACTTGATTTGATTAGAGGTTATACCAGTATTGGAAGTAATAATAGAATATATCGGTTCTTTACCATACACCATAAGATTTGACCTTGCTTCAATATTTTTGCATAGTTCTATATTACAGTCATATAAAATATTGCAGAGTTTTTCCGAATTTATATTTTGTATTATACAACTAAATATATTGATCTTAACCATTACAACTGGCTTGTCTAATCCGGAATTATGGTTATCGATTTTTTTTTCTAAATACAATTTGCTTTGCTCTTGATTAAAAGATGTATTGGTCATAGCATTTTTGACTTCGGTTTGTTCAACTAGTTTTGTGGTATAACCAGTAAAAAATGAACCAAAAACTATTCCACTATTGAAAAATTCCCCTATCTGAAATATATAAAATAAAAGAAAAAATAAAAAAAAATACTTATGCATAAAATATTGAGATATTTAACCTATAAATTACTGATGAAATCTTTATAACTAATATTATACTTATTTATTTACCTAGATTAATGATAAAATAAATTTTAACTGAATATATTTAGTCATAAACGGATAAACCTCAGCTTTCATTGAAAAATAAGATAAGTACGTTGTTGATCACATATTCATGCGCTTAAATAGTCATAAGAATGATGATCTCATATGTGTTAATAGAAATATATAGTAGAGTGTCAAGGAGTAGATCAATAACAAATCTAGTTGTCCTTCCAACCTAGGGATCCTTGTAAATATTTAATGACGATGTAAAACTATTCCTTTTAGTATACGACTAATTTTTCTCATCATTATTTTTAACATTATATTTAAGGTAATTAATTTGTACGAAGAAAATGTTTTGAAGATCTCATCTAACCTTATTTACAGAATTCTTCTATATTATAAAAAAGATTAAGCTAAAAAATCAACATAATAGATTATCTTTCGTGATTCTATTGATTATATTTCACTAAATGGATATACATTTTGGAATGAAATTCCTCAAACAAATTAGAAAATCTTAACAAATAAACATAAGAAAACTTAACTGAATATATTCATTTAAAATTTCACCAAACCAAAAATTTTCTTTATCATTTCCTTTTTATATGAGAGAGGAATGAACAAATGTTTCATCTTAAATTTAAGAAAAAATATAATATAGAATCAGCTTGTTACTTTAGTCAGGATGGTTTTTATTAAAAAGGTAGAAATTTATGGTTTTAAATCATTTGGCTTTAAAAATACTGTAATTAACTTTAACAATGGACTTATAGCCGTTACAGGTCCAAATGGTTCAGGAAAAAGTAATGTATTAGACGCAATTATGTTTGCACTGGGTGAAAATAGTCCAAAAGCTTTACGTGTCGATAAGTTCCAATCTCTTTTTCATGATACCCAAAATAAATCACACAAATTAGTTCGCGTAAGTATTACTTTTGACAATCAAAATAGAGGAATTCCTATTGATTCTGATAATGTAACTTTAACTAGGGAAATGGAAGGTTCTGTTGGAGAAAGTCAGTACCATTTAAATGGAAAAAAAGTAACAAAATCTACAATTATTGAATTATTACAAATTGTAGTTGCAGTTCCTAATAAATTAAATATTGTACAACAAGGAATGATTACAAGGATATCAGAGTTAAATGCTGAAGAAAGGCGAAAGATTATAGAGGATATTGTAGGCCTATCCTATTTTGATGAAAAAAAAGAAGAATCATTGAAACAATTAGAAGAGTCTGATAGAAGACTTGATATTGCGCTCGCGCGTATGCATGAAATACGAAAAAGAATTGATGATTTAGAAGTTGAGAGAAATGAACAATTAAGATTTCAGCATCTAGAGAGAGATATCAAAAAATACAAAGCAATCAAAATTTCAAATGAAAGTAGAAATATTAAAAGTAATATTATGATTAATGAACAAACTGCAGAAACAAAAAAAATCCAATATAATAAAGTTGGCGTAGAGCTAAAAAAAACAAAACAAGAATTAGAAACTATAGATTTAGAGAAAATGAAGTTTATTAAAGAAATAGATCTGGTCAATAAAGAAAAAGCTGAGATTAGTAACAAGGTATCCTCAATAGTATATGATGTAGAAAAATCAAAGGCGATTTACCAAGAAACAATTTCAAGAATAGAGGAAATTGATAAAAAAATAGCAAGTGCAGAGATAGCAAAAATAGAATTAAATGTAAAAGTTCAGGAATTGCAGAATGAAATAGCAATTTTAGAAATAAATAGTGTACCTATAAAGGAACGAAAAGTCAGTTATACATCAGAGTTAAAAAATTTAGATAACCATATTTCCCATTTATCTAGTAAAAACCAGAAAATAGAATTTTATAAAAGCAAGATAAATCATAGATACGAAAAAATCATTGTCATGAACAATAAATTTGAAGTTGATATTCTAAAAATAAAGGAAAATCTGAAAATTATTATAAACAACAAAATTGAAACAAATTCTAAACTCAAGAACTTGAGGTATAAGATATTATTGATTTCCCAAGAATTACAGAATAATGTTACCAATCTGGGGAAATTAAAACAAAAGATAGAAAACCTACCTCAATTAATATTAGAAATAGAGAAAAAAATAACGGAATTTAATAATGAAATAGAAGAATCGAAAATTATAGTGAATAAGTCTGATACTGAATCATTGAGATTTTATGAAAAAAATAAAATTTTAACTGAAGCCATGTCTGAGGATTTAACTATTTCGGAAATACATAAGGAAAAAGAATTACATATTGTAGGAATCGTCCATGATTTAATCAAATGGGATAAAAATTATCTTAGACCCATAATGGCCGTAGGATCTGAATGGTTGAAAGCGGTAGTTGTTAATAACGTAGAAGATATGGTTGAGATAGCACAATTTGCTAAAGTGAAGAAACTGCCTAGAGTAAAGATAATTCCTTTAGACATCATCCAACTTTCACAAAAAGTTGTTCTATATGAAGAAAATATGTCCTTTATAGGTAACTTGTCAAACTTTATTGAGTCTGATTATAAAAAATTGGTTGATTTTATTTTCGGAAATATCATTGTTGTTAGGACGGCAAGGGAAGCGTACAAGCTATCGTTAAAAGGATATAGATCAGTATCAATTGATGGAGAATTTTTTGAGGCTAAATCAAATATACTTTTAGTAGATTATAATTCTGCAGTTATTAACTTTGTTACTGAAATTAATCTTAAAAACGATATTGAAAGTTTACGCATGCTAATAGTAAACTTAAAAAACTCACTGTTGGAAAAGACAACCGACCTACGAAATCTTATAGATAGATTAAAAAACTTACAGTTTGAAAAAATAGAATTAGAAAACAATATAAGGTATCTTGAAGATAAACTTCTTTTTCAAAGAAATATATTAAAGGAACACAATGCAGAGGTGAAGGAATTAGAGCTTTTACGAACTAAGCATGAAAGTGACTATAAAAATACAGTAAATTTACTACAAACAAATAAAAAAAGATTTTCTTTAATATCTGCGACTAAAAAAAAAATCGAAGAAGATTTGAAGAAAATAAATCTTGGTTTTGAAGAAACAAAAATCGCTAATTTAAATTTAGAAAGAAACAAATTTCAAAGTTTGCTCGAATCCGATAATCATAATCTACAAAATATTGTGATTCACCTTTCGAAGAAAAAAAATGAAAGAGATTTACTTTTAGAAAGAATTAACTCGTTAAATGATGAAAAGAGAATTTTGATAAAAGAACAATCTGACAAAGAGATATTAAAGACAGTATTACAACGTAATATAGAAAAAGAAGAACAAGAGTTAAAATTGTTACGAAATAAAGAACAAAATATTATTTTTTCCTCTGGAGATTCATATACAAGATTACAGTCTTATGAAGAAAAAATTAAAGACATGTTAGATCATGAAAGAAAACTCTCAAGAGAAAATAGTTCTCTCGAACGGGAAATTGTTTTATTGGAAAAAGAAACTTCAAACTTAAAACAATATGAAGTAAAATTAAATCATGACCTTATGTGGTTAGGTTATAAGGAATTAAATGAAGATAATTTTAATGTCGATGATATTGTATTTCATTTATCAGAAGAATATGAAATATTAAAGAGTCGAATAAATTTGAGAGCTAATGAAAATTATATTCAAATTGTAAATGGCTATAGAGGAATGTCCCACAGGAAGAATGATTTAGAAAAGGAACGAAATTCAATCGTTCTTTTCATAGAAGAAATATATAAAGAGAAAAAGAATCTATTCATGGATGCATTCTTAAAGATTAATAAAGATATAAATTTTATTTTCTCTCGTATTATTGGTGGCAACGCCTGGTTAGAGATTGAGAACGAAGAAGATATTTTTTCAAAGGGAATAAGGTTAACAGTTCAATTTCCAGGAAAGCCGAGACGTGATTCTACTGCTTTATCAGGAGGAGAAAAAACAATGGCGGCAACTATTTTTCTGCTTGCACTGCAAGCTATTAAACCCTCTCCATTCTATTTGATGGATGAAGTCGATGCTCACTTAGATGCAGAAAATACTGAAAGATTATCAAAGATATTATTCGAACGATCTAAACATAATCAGATAATTATGGTAACGTTAAAAGATTCTACTATTTCAAAGGTAGATCAAATTTATGGAGTCTTTCCAAGGGAAGGAGTTTCTCACATTGTTAAGTATAAATATCATAAAAAGGAATTAGATGAAATATCTTTAAATTAAAAAAGTTGGAATTTATAGTAGTTAGATAGATTTATAGTTATAACATCTAATAGAATGAGAAGGATTAACTTCAATCAACGCTGGCTCTGCATTATTGCATTCTTCAGTTGCATATAAGCATTTATTTAAAAATTTACATCCACTTTTACAAGTTTCAACATCATTTTTTATATTTATTTCTTCTAACTTAATAAATTTTGGAATTGCAGAGATTAAGGCTTTAGTATATGGATGAAGCGGATGTAGTAAGACTTCATGAATGTTTCCTTGCTCAATAATTTGTCCTTTATATAAAATAATTATACTATCCCCTACATATTGTGAAGTTGAAAGATCATGTGTAATGTATAAAAAGGAAACATTTTCTTCATCTCTTAATTTTTTCATTAATTCAAGTATTTGAAATCGGATAGAAACATCTAACATTGAGACAGGCTCATCAGCGATAATTAAAAGAGGTTTAAGTACTAGAGCTCTTGCAAAACTAACTCTTTGCCTTTGGCCTCCTGACAGCATATGAGGAAATTTATATGATACCTCATGTGGGTCTAAATTGACCTTTTGTAAAGTAGACTCAATACATTCTCTTATTTCTCTCTTAGAAAATTTTTTTTTGTGTACTGCTAATGGTTCTTTAACAATATCAAATATTTTCATTCGAGGATCCAATGAAGAATAAGGATCTTGAAAAATCATTTGGATTCTTGATCTTATTTTTAGTAACTCTTTTCCGTCAAGTTTGGTAATATCTCTATTATCAAAGATAATTTTACCTGAATCGGAATCAATTGATCGCATGATAAGTTTTGCTAGAGTAGTTTTTCCTGAGCCAGATTCTCCTGCAATAACAAGTATTTCGCCCTTATCGAGTTTCAAATCGAGATGATCTATTACTTTTATTTTCTGAGACGTTTTGAAACTAATTAAATCAGTAATTCCACTACGTAATGGAAAAGATTTATTTAAATCTACGATATTTAGTAAATTACTGTTCAATTCAATCTATTTGATCTCTAAAACAAAAACTTGATATTTATTAAGACGATTCTTTCTTTAAACTAAATATCCTATCAAAATAGTCAGACTGTTCTTTTCCTAAGTCTTCAGCCTCTGTTTCTGGAATATTTGCTAATTTTCTTGCTAGTTTCATTTTGTATTCTAATTGCATTTGACGGGCAATTTGGATTCTCTGTGCTTGTGGAGATCCTGCCCCATGCATTGATTCAGTCAAATAACCAACGGCGTTTCTTCCTAGAGTCATATTTTCTATGAGCCTTAAGATTCGTACCCTTTTCTCTATAGAAATACCCTTTCTGCCTTTCAAATATTTTTCTAAAAGTGGGCCCGTCTCAGCACCTCGAAAATCTTTTTCTGAAGGCATGGTTACGACTAATCCTCCAGCTATGTCTTGAGCTAATCTACTTATTTCATAAGGAAAGCGAGTAACATTATGTTTACAAACATTAGCAAGCATATCATCATTTTGGTAATTACCAGCCTTAGTTTTATATGATTGAAAAGAGGAAGCAACACCAGTACCAAAAATTGTTTCATTAAGATGTGTCATTTCCACCAATTTATCTTTAATATGGGAGGCATTAGCTACTCCATTATAATCAGAAATAGATGCTGCTGCACCAATGAGTACATCACCTAATCCTGTTTTACAAACGTAACTTCTTCTATGATAACAAGTAAACCGTTCTATAAGCATGGCAGCATAATCATTCTCGCCATCCATAAATATAAGCTCGTTTGGAATAAAAGTATTATCAAAAATTATCATAGCTTCTTGGCCGGAATATTTAGAATTGCCTGCATCTAGATCTCCTTCTTCCATACTTCTTGTATCACATGATTGCCTACCGTAGATATAGGTAATTCCTTCCGCATCTGCTGGCACCGCTCCTACAATTGCATAATTTTTATCTTCTTCACGCAGCCTCATAGTTGGCATTACTAAAATCCAATGGGAATTGATACAACCAGTTTGATGTGCTTTTGCACCGGTAATATAAACACCCTTCTCATCCCGTTTAGTGATATGGACAAATAAATCTGGATCCTCTTGTTGGGAAGGAGAAAGACTTCTATCTCCCTTAACATCTGTCATAGCTCCTCCTATTACATGATTCTCCTCTTGAATTTTTTTAATGAATTCTTTCAACCTTTGATGATACGTAGTATGGTATTTTTCATCAATTTCAAATGTTGTGGAATAAAGAGAATTTAAAGCATCCATGCCTACACATCGTTGAAAACAAGTACCTGTTAACTGTCCAAGCTTGCGTTGCATTTTATTTTGATTTACTAAATCTGTAGCATTTTCAGCAATATGTAAAAATCTGTTCACTCGTTTACCAGAAAGAGAGGATTCCGCAGAGGCAAGTGAGGGATCATCATTAGCTATATCATAAGTTTCTGCAACAGCGTTTATTGATGGTCTAATCATAGGATGATCAACTGGTTCTTTCACTAATTCTCCAAAGAGATATACCTTAAGATTCCTATTCCTTAAACTTGCAATATACTCTTGTCCATTGTTGATAGGCATATAATGTATATAAGGTTTGGATATTATTTATATATTATCAGGAATCCCATAAACATTATCGCTACTAATATTAAAGTATTTCACTCAGGCTATAAGTAATCTTATAATATATTTATTTTTCATAATGTAGGTTAGTGTATCTATGAAATTAGCAGATTCGAAAAAAGATCAATTCAGACGATTAGCAAGAGATCAAGGATACAGAAGTAGGTCTGCCTTTAAACTCAAACAGATTGATGAATCTTATAGAATCTTGAATAAAGGTTATTGCGTAGTGGATATTGGGTGTGCTCCAGGAGGATGGCTACAAGTAGCATTATCTCAGGTAGGACATAAAGGAAAGGTAATAGGAATAGATATAAAAAAAATTGAACCATTAACTGAGGCAGTTGTTATTCAAGGAAATATTGAAGATGAAGATATAATAAATTCTATTTTAAAAATTTCAAATTCAAATGTTGATGTTGTTTTATCAGATCTGTCACCAAATGTAAGTGGTAATTGGGACTTAGACCATGCACGACAAATAGATTTAACAAGGAGTGCTCTAAAGTTAGCTGATAAAATATTAAAGAAGGGAGGAAAAGTAGTTCTTAAAGTTTTTCAAGGTGATATGCTTAATGAACTAATTGTGGAATTAAAAAAAGAATTTAAAAAAGTAATATTAACAAAACCAAATGCAAGTAGACAAGTCAGTAGTGAGATATATTTAATTTGTATAGATAAATTATAAACCAATAGAAATTTAGTTATAGTAAATTCTATATTTAGAAGAGATAGAATGTATTAATTATCTTCCAAGAATAGATGTATTGTAACGTTGAATCAACTTATATTGCATTAATAAAAAAATAAGATATTGTTATCCTCAAAGAATTTACCACCTAAGTATAGAAAACAAATTACCAAATATGAAAGAGAAGGATTTTATAAAATCTTATTTTCAAGAAGGGATGTTCGTTCGCATTTTATCAAAAAAGAAATCCCATTAGAAACCATACTGAGAATTATAAATGCTGCACATCATGCACCCTCGGTTGGATATTCACAACCTTGGAACTTTATTCTGGTAAAAGAAGAAAACACCCGGAAAAAAATCAAGGATTCTTTTTTGAACGAACATGAGAAAGCTATAAAGTTACTAGAAAATGACAAGATAAAACAAAATAAATACAAGTCTTTGAAATTAGAAGGAATTTTAGAATCAAACTTCAACATATGCGTAACTTATGATTATACCAAATTTGCTCCATTTATAATAGGAAAGACTTCGATTCCGGAGACAGGAATTTATAGTGTCTGCTGTGCAATTCAGAACTTATGGCTCGCTGCAAGAGCAGAGGAAATAGGGATGGGTTGGGTGAGTATTATATCAAATAGAGAATTAAGAAAGATATTAAATATTCCTAAATATATAAAACCCATAGCTTATCTTTGTCTTGGGTATGTATCAGACTTTTCACCTACTCCTGACCTTGAAAACTCAAAGTGGCTGAAGAGACTGGCCCTTGATGAAATTATATATCTCGAAAAGTGGGGAAGAAAAGTTAAAAAAATTAAAGTTAATTATAATAAGCAGTAATAGTTACTTTAATTAAATAACCTATCCCCTCTTACCATGCGCCTATACTATTACTATATCACATCAAATGGTGGGAAGTATTTTCTAAGTATGAATTTGATGGTTGCAATTCTTATTATCTCTAGGCTATTAACACAAACATAACTCAATAAATGATAATTCTGAATGTAGGTTAATATTTGGTATTTATGGTTTCCCAACAGAGTGAAAGTTGAGCCACATGTAACAATAACAGAATGTTGGTACTTGTCATTTACAATAATAATAGTACTATACTTGACCTTGTTAGAGTAACAAAAAAAATTACGAATTGTTTTTCATAGTATTACGTCGTGTATTTCTTTTTACTAATGTTTTTTTTGGAGTCAATCTCGACTAAGTCTTACCAGTGAATCTTTCCATGTGCAGTTTTATTTATAAAATAAATAAATCGTATTACAATCTTAGTCAAATATGAATAATCTTCGTTAAGATTAATAGTCACTCACGAACCCTTTTGATTGGTCTAATTTTTTCATTTCTTGTATCAATATTAACGGTTAGAATCCTTATCCTATTGATTTCCTCAATGACCAAAATTCGTTATAAAAGGAGTTTTTCTGTTCTTAAACAAATCAAAAATTTTTAATATTCAGTTCTTTTCTAAACAGTTTGAGTAGAACCTTTTTATTGTAATACTTGTAAGAAATTTTAGAAAATTTTCGAAGAAATAATAAAATATGCTATAAATCCTATTATGTCTACTTAAGTTGTAATGGTCTTGGATAGAATTAAATACCGTCTGAATCCTTACCAAAGTAATCGTTGAAAAACGCTTTACTCTCTTCTCTTCAATGGATGCGAAAAATAATATTTCATTCTATGTATATAGTTAATATAAATGACGTTTAAGAAAATTTATTTGACTATAGCTATTATACCCGTTGTTTTAGTTACTTTTTTTGTATTAAATAACATCACCCTTTCAAATAGAAATGACTTTGATTTAGAAATTGATGCATTAAAAGAAGAACAATCGTTATTCACTCATACTAGAGTTACAATAACTAATACTGGAAAACAACCACTTACAAATATTAAGATTAATTATGGGAATACTAGTGAAACAGTAGCACTTCTAGAACCTGGACATTCGTACCCTCTTAGCCCACCAGCAGGTAGCAATCTTCAAAGAATAATTGCTACTTCTGACCAGGGCGTTAATATCACAAAAGAATACAGGACACCAATTTCAATGCCTGGTATGATGGGTTCTTAGAATACAATAAAATTATTTATGGAATATTTATTATAATATATATTCTTTCCATCCGGTTTTTTCTAATTTACTTGCTTTAGTTAAAACATTATCTTTAAGTTCTAGTTTATATTTTTCAATTTTTTCAAATATAGTCTTATTTTCAATTCCTAATATCTGGCAAGCCAAGATAGCTGCGTTTTTTCCTCCATTTATTGCTACGGTAGCAACAGGAACACCAGGAGGCATTTGTACAATGGATAAGAGAGAGTCCAATCCGTCTAAACTATTACCTCTTATTGGAACACCAATCACAGGAAGAGAAGTTAATGAGGCAATCATGCCTGGAAGATGAGCAGCACCACCTGCACCAGCAATAATAACCTTTATTCCTTTTTGGCTTGCCTCTGTAGCATATTGAACCATTCGTTGTGGAGTCCTATGAGCTGAAACAATAGTTAAGTCGTATGAAATATCGAAATTTTCTAATATTTGGGCAGCATCTTTCATAATCATAAGATCCGAATCACTTCCCATAATAATTGCAACTTCTTTTTTTGACAATTCGTATTGCTATTAATCTACAATTATCTCTATTGAATTTTTTGCATCAGAGCTTCTTTTAATAACCTCATCTAAAGTTTGGCCGGTGCAAGTGATATGTCCCAGTTTCCTTCTTGGACTAGTTATAGTTTTTCCATAAAGATGTATTTTGGTAGAGGGAATAGCGAGCAATTTACTTAAACCTATAATTCTATAGTTCCCTGAAAAATTTGGTGGACCTAAAATATTTTTCATAACTGTGGGTCTCACCAATTCAGGATTAGATAAAGGAAAGTTTAGGATTGTCCTAAGATGTTGTTCAAACTGCGATATTGAGCAACCCTCAATGCTATAATGGCCAGAATTATGTGGTCTAGGAGCAATTTCATTTATAAAAAGTTCGTCTTTATTGGAAACAAACAATTCTATACCAAAGATACCAATATCATTCAAACAAGTAACTACATTTTTTGCAATAATCTCAGCAGATTGCTTAATTTTTGGAGAAATGTTAGCAGGAACTATTGTAGTATCTAACACATTATCTTTATGAATATTTTCTGCTATAGGAAAAGTTGCTATTTGTCCTTTTTTATTCCTTGCAACCATTATAGAAATTTCAGTTTTAAAATCAACGTATTTTTCAGCGAAAATCTCACGATTTTGAAAAGAATTGTAAGCGATTGAAATGTCCTCTTTGCACTTAATAAGATAATTACCTCTTCCGTCATAGGAATCTTCACAAGCCTTTAGCATTAATGGGTATTCAAACCTCTTTGCTACCAATAACAAGTCATTAATGGAATTAATTTTCTTAAATTCAGGTACAGGTAAATTATTTTCTTTTAGGAATTTTTTTTGTCGAAATTTGTTTTGAATTAAATAGAGAGAATGAGGAGAGGGAAATATTGGATAGTTCTCTAATTCTAGAGTTTTTAAGGCTTTTGAGTTTGCTAATTCTATTTCATAGGTAATTACATCTGAAGATTTTGCTAGATCTCTAATTTTGTCCTCATCTTTAAAGTCTGCTACTATTAATTTATCGCATAACGTTGATGCAGGACAATCTCTACTGGGATCTAATATAACTACTTTAAGAGACATTCTCTTAGCTTCTTGTGCTATCATTTTTCCTATTTGTCCACCTCCAATTATTCCTATTATTATAGGTTTATGTAAGGAAAGTTCATCGAGTAAAGCTGACATCAAGCAACAATCTTGATTGCAAAAGACGTGTTAAAAACTTATCAAAAAAAATATCTACAATAACAATTACTACAAGTACAATAAAATCTAACATAATTATGCTTATTAAGCATAATGAGAAATATCTGTTTTTATATTGCAATAAACATACAATTATAAGAAAAAATTCCTATCTTTTATAAATGTTCTATTATAATCTTAACGAAAATTTTTCACAATGTTTAATTAGAAGAACCTTCTATAATAATGTATGATAAAAGGTACCCATCAGAATCGATACATTCAAACGTCAAATTCCTTTATCGAACAAAACGAATGTAATCACTGTGGGGGAAATGGATGGATTTATGAGTTCTATAATGACCCTGTATCTTGGCGATCATGTCCCCAATGCTGCGAAGAAAAAAGTGGATAAAAAAACAAATTATTCTTAGGTTTAATCCCCAAAGGTGAGGAGGATTAAATTATATATTTTTATTAATGCCTTATTAAAAAAAGATAAATTAAACCAAAAGAAACGTAATCTCTACCTATGCAAAGAAAAGAAGAGGCAATAAAGCGCTGGTTTCCCCTAGCCGTCTTTGCAGCTGCTATATCATTTATTGTTACTTTTTTATTTAATCTTCCAATAGAGAGGGTCATTGCTTCTACAGCATTGGCCGGAGTCATAGTTTTTAGTGGATTTTTTTTTAGATCATTTGGCAAAGATGAAAATGAGTTTAAGAAAGAAATGTGATAGAAGAAAATTTTACCTTATTAATCTAGAAAATAAGATTTGATCAAATGATTTAAAAAATTGATCATAGTATTATTTTAGTTTGTTGTAATTGATATTTTATATTAAATGGTTAAAATCTCAAGTCAATTATACTCAGTTCTATTTTTCGTAGCTATAAGTTTACTTACTATCATAATAGTTCAAACTTTTTATTCTTTCCTCAAAAGTGCAATAGAATTTCAGTTATTTCTTGTTTCAATTATTATAGAATTAATATTTGTAATTGTTATTATCAAAGTATACGATGAATTAGGTTGTAAATGGGAAAACGTGAAGACAATCCCACTTCTGACAAAAAAGAAAGCCTATTCAACTACTGTGCAGCATAATTATTACTACAATAATAATAATGAATCCAAAACTATTTTTTGCTCTAATTGTGGAATACCACTATCTTATTCTAGCATTAATTTGAACCAAGAAAGTATTCCAAAATTTTGTAGAAATTGTGGTGTTTTTCTCACGAAGAGTATCCCTGGCGGATTTCAACAAAAAGAATGACTAATATTCTATTAGAGAATGATTAAATTACTTCGTTTTTTATCTTTAAGTAACAAATTGTTAACCCTCAAGATTCTCAATGTATCATTATTAGGTTTTCTATTAGGGTTTCTATTTCAATATTCACTTACAGTTATAGAAACAGAAAAGTTATTTGTATTTGCTTATCAAAATAACAGCATACAAGACACCTTAACAAATACTCATTTTAATGATTCAAATTATCTAAAAGGATATGTAATTATAGACCATTTCAAGATCTTTGTTGATATAGCTCTAACAGATAAACAAAAACAGGATGGGTTATCCGTAAAAAATTTTATGAATGAAAATGAAGGAATGTTGTTTTTTTTGGGAGATCCTACAAAAGCATCATTCTGGATGAAAAATATGCATTTTCCTATTGATATTATTTGGTTAGACGAAAACTTTTCCATTGTCCATATAGAAAAAGAACTAAAACCATGTACAATGGCATTTTATTGTCCTAGTTATAAGCCATTAAAAGAATCGTTATATGTTTTGGAAACAATAGCTGGATTTGCAAACAATCACCATCTTAATATAGGAGACAGAATAGACTTTCAATTAATGGAATAAATTGAAGGGGTCATACTGAATTCTATATTTCGAGGCAAATATTGTTATTCAATTTCTTCTTTAATTTCTCTTCATACATATCTCCTTCACAATATCATGTCTTCTTTCTTTCAAGCTATTAACTCTGTTTATCTTGTTTTTTGCATAACAAAAGTGAAAAATTGATTGAAGAGTAAGAAAGTAGTTAGAAATTACATACAATCTTTTATTGGACAAATATAAATACCAAAATAAATCTCCTTAATTTAATACATATACATTTAAAATTTTATTGGTTTTGATATTGTTATAATCCCAGTTTCTATTCACTATATCTAATTTTTTTAAACTTATATCTTTTGCAACCTCTACGATGGTCTCAAAAATATTCTCACTAATCAGAATTTGGTTTGGTTTGGCTAATGCAGTTATTTTAGCAGCAATACTGATACCTGCACCGATTATATCAATATGAGCGATCTCTACATTTTTGCCGTATAATACTATCATGGAGTCGCCCAAGTCAATGCCTATCTTAATTTCAATCAGAGGTAACTTTTTATAAAAAACGGGATTAATAACCTGAGTAATAATATTTAGCATAGTTTTTGCACACATGATAGAATTTAAACAGGCTTTCTGTGAATCAAAGTCCGCTGGAAATATTCCAATTACTGCATCGCCTACGTATTTTAATACATAGCCTCCATAACCCGAAATTATCATACTCATCTCCGTTGAGAAAATATTAATTATTGAAATTAATTCCTGTGGGGAGAGCGATAAAGTTAGTTTTGTCGATCCCACTAAATCTACACAAAGAACAACAAGTTTAGTTTTACTGTTAATGTGTCTCCTTAAGTATTGATTACATTTCATGGTAGAAAGATCAATAGGAGGTCCTTGTTTTAAGGTCCTTTCAACTCTACTCTGAATATTCTTTATTAAAGGAGATGAACTCAAATTATAAAAGACTCTCTATATAGTATAAAAAGATACGCTGGAATTGGGTCTTACTCGTCCAGACTAGTCTTCTCATAGTCGGCATCATTGCCAGTTAAATGAATACGATTATTAAAGATCCACGAGTTTTCCTCAGGATAAGAAAAATATTTTTTATTATAGGGTTGAGAATTTTCGTCGGAATATATTTTTTTTCCAGTCTTATCCTTAGAAACCTCAAATTCATCCACTATCCCAAGATTTTCTGTATCATAAAATGTACCAACCAAAGTTTGTCCACTATTTTTTAAGTCAAAGTTTAAAAATCCAAAATATCTCTCTTGAATAACATAATAGGGAAGCAAATAATCAATTTTGTGTAATTTATCCCCCGCGGTCCCAGCAGTCAAAAATATTATACCATCGTTATCTACATAATCAGAATTAGTTTTATCCATTACAACAGGATAGGATGGATTGTTGGTGTTATAGGAAAGAGGAAGAGATCTTTGATAATATTGTGTGTGACCTGATAGTACAAAGTCAACATGATATTGTTCAAATAATTCATGAAATGTTTTCTTCAATTCCTCAGACGCGTTTTCATCAAAATCTGAAGCTGTATACATAGGTTTGTGTAGAAATACAATTCTCCATAAGATTGAGGGATCTTGTAAGGATTTTTCTAAATCATATTGTATATATTCATATTGCCTACTTCCTTTTTCAAAGGGGTGATCAGTAGAAATAGTTACAAAGTGAATATTTTCAAAATTAAATGAATAATAAGGTTTGTATAGATTATAATGATCTAATAATTGATAATAAGCGCTCTGATAATCTAGATCATGATTACCTATAGCTATTTTTATTAGATCGTCAATAGGTTTTGAGATGTCAAACCAACACTGAGGCGAAATATTTTCAAAGGTATAATCACCAAGACCTAATATAAGTTCAGGTTGGAACTGGGTAATCCTATTTATTGTTTTCTTCGTTTCTTCATTACAATTCCAATCTCCAGCAGCGATAAAATTAAGATTATTAGATTCATTTTCCGATAGAGAATTCGTTGGTTTTCCCAAAGTATCTTTATGAGGCTTTTCCGACGGAATTGTTTCATCCTCATTTAATTGTTCTGGAGTGGCTGATTCTTCGCCATAATCACGAGGATCATAATAGTCTTCAGGAAATATTCCAAAAAAATTATCCTGTGCTCCGAAGATAGTCCCCATGTTATAGAGACTAAAGGTAGATAGCAACAGAAAGCATGTCAAAATAAAGATGTCATTAAAGATTACTACCATCATGTCATTAAATCTACATGTTTACAATATATAAGAATTCTAGAAAAGGATAGAATAAAAAAATTATAACTGATTTTAATAAGTTCTATGACTATTATGAAGATTTTTTTATTAAATATTACATTCGTAAGAAGTTGAAATAAATAAATACAAAATTATAATAAATTTTTATAAAAGATTAATTCATTGTTTAAACGATGGCTATGACTACAATATTAGGTCTCTTTTCTTTGATTTTCTTTTTTAATTTAACTTTGCTTTTAGGTGATGCATTAGCTGAAAATGTCTTTAATCATTACCAATTTTTAAAAATATTTGGAGGCAAAGGAAGCGAAAACGGACAACTTGTTGCTCCTCACAGCATTGACATAGACAAAGAGGGAAATGTATATGTAACCGATACTGGCAATAACAGGATTCAAAAATATGATTCTGACGGAAATTATGTATTAAAATGGGGAGAGGAGGGTTCTAACGACGGACAATTCATCAAATTACATGATATCGCAGTTGACCCATCAGGTAAATACGTCTACACCTTGGAGCTAAAAAACCATCGTGTCCAAAAATTTACGTCGGATGGAAAATTTGTATTAAAATGGGGTTTTGAAGATACTGGAGGAAAGGGAGCCCAACGAACGCCCCACCAAGTTTCAATAGACAGCTTGGGATATGTTTATTTAACCGATAAAAATAGTCATCAAATAATTAAATTCGACGAGAATGGTCAATTCATAAAGGTTCTTGGAGCCAGAGGCTCCGAAGCTGGACAGTTTTATCGACCACATGGCATTGTTTTTGATGCCAATAATAATATGTATATAACTGACATGAGAAACTCCAGAGTTCAAGTTTTAGACAAAGATTTTAATTTAGTTACTCAATGGGGGTCGTATGGAAATGGGTCAGGGAAATTTTCACTCACATTTCCAGGAATTGATCTTGATGAAAAAGCAGGATTGGTATTTGTAGTCGATAAAATAGGAACCAATGTTCAAATTTTTGATAAAACTGGAAAATTCATTTCTAAATTTGGCTCTAAAGGGACTGGCGAGGGGCAATTTAAAAGACCTGAAGATATTGCTATAGATCCTCAAGGAAGGATTTTTGTATGTGATACAGGAAATTCAAGAATTCAAATATTTTCAAAAAATGATTAACCGTTACAAACAAAAAATTGAATTATCTGAATACTTCATTAATACTAGTATAAAGTAAATAAAGTTTAAAGGAAAAATATCTAGAGACACATATAATGATTTATGACTTCAAAAGACATATATAACCTTACTCTAGACATAAATATAATTCTATAGAATAAAGAGGGAAATTTCGGAAATAAAAGTATATAACTATAGGAAACATTTCTTAAATGGATATTATAAGATGTGTTAACCATTAATTATTTTGTAGCATATAATTAAGTGTGAAATAATAGTTCTGACCTTCAATCACGAAACAGAAGAAGAAATTTACTAAAAAAATTATGGAGAAGGAACTGGTATTGAAGAAATAATATCGTTCAATTTGTCTGATGAAGGAGCCTTTGCTTGTTCTGTAACCATGTTAGGAGCAATCGATTGAATAACTGATTGTTGCTGTAATTGAGCTATTTTTTCTTCTATAATTTGTGGTGTTGTTTTTTCTTGTTGTTGATGTTGAATTGATTCACTGTTAACGTCATTCCTAGTTGAATCGCCATTATTGTTTGCTTGGAGTGGTTGTTTATTTAATTGATTAAATGATGTGATTGGATCTCTTTGTTCAGACGTTAGATTCCAACTTAAATCTAACTTTTCGACCCAGCCAGGATTAACGTTGGGTATTGGATAAACACCTTGTCCTCCCATACCAGCATGTTTGATTATTGTATCATCGGTATGAAACATTGGACTGCCATCACTAGCATATTTTCCTGTTAACAATACATTTCCAGCAATTTTAGCATCCTCAGGATTACCATCATTATTGGGATCTCCATCAACTACAATCATTCTATTAGAGAATTTACTTGATACATATGCATAATAACCTCCTCCTTCTTTAGCTCCAAAATTTACTCCATGACAGCCTGGATCGCATGGAAGGGTTTTCACAATGGTATTTGTATCAGTATCAGTAATAGCAATAGTTGCTGTTAATGTGTTAGCAGTCACAACGTATTGTCCATTGGGACTTACAGGAGTCTGAATAGGTAAAGCATTTCCTTTATCGGCTAAATCTATTGTTTTTACGACCCTTCCGCTATTCATATCGATTACATCTATTGTACTTGAGAGGAAATTCGATACGTAGGCAGTTTTTCCATCAGGCATCATTCCTGTTGCAATAGGCATATGACCAGTCTCTGTTCGATGTTGAATTTCTCCATCTGTTAAATTACTTGAGAAATCAGTTAGTGATGTATCATCTGTAAAATCATTCGGTGTGATCATTTTTTGTCCATCTGGAGTAATCCAGTGCCCATGAGGTGAAGTGGGATTTTGTCCTGATTCCTGCATAGGTATTATTCTCATTATTTCGAATTTATTGTTGTCCTTGTTGAAATGTAATTCCGCTACTCCCTCTTCTCCGCTTAGTGCGACATATATTAAATCATTTAACGGATTTGTTATTACGTGAGAAGGTGCATCACCTACTTTAGTGTCATCGAGTAATTTTCCAGAGTGTCGATCAAAAGCAGAAAGTCGATTGTCGAACCACTGAGTTTGGTAAATTATATCCTGTTGCGAATCACTCCACATATTATGGGGATTATTCAGGTTTATTTGTGGTAAAGCTACTTTTCTTTCGACTGTCCAATTCTCTACGTTGACTTTAGTGGCTGATCCCGGTTTTGATTTATTAGCGGTTTTTTCGAATTGTGTATCTATCCAAACTTCACCAACACCAGACTTTGAGGGGTGTTGAATGGCGTTCAATGGAAGAGTATCACCGCCTCCAATAGGACCTAAAAGAAATGTTTTAAGATTTGTCTTCTCTTCTCCAAATTTGATATCAACGTCTGGAATTTCTAAGTTCCAAGTTGGATTATCACTACTATAGTCTTGCCAATTATTAGGATTATTTGCTACGAAAAATGTTCTTAAAAGCGCTGATGCCGTTGCTAGTCCATTTTCTTCACTGGGGTCAAGATCGATTCGAGTATTCAAGGACAATTTATTACCTAAATCTAATTCTTTTGTTTCTGGATCGTCTACAATCATTCCTCCCAGCATATATGGATGGATCTTACATGTGAAAATGTATAGTCCAGGTTTTTCCAGCTCAACTATACCACCTCCTCGATAAGATGTCAGTTGATCATATGGCATATTTGGAGCACCCGTTGGCCACAGAAGGCTTGTTATAGTATGTACTGTATTGGTACTAGACATAATAAAATGAGCTGTTCCTTTAGATTCTACGATTCCTAATGATTTGGTTAGACCTGGAAGCAATTCTCCACCTACATTTCTAAACCATTGCCCGGGTTCATCAGTTATATCAAAAGTTATGAAATTTCCTTGAGAACTGAATCCTTGTTCTAATTCTGATGAATCTTGATTACTTTGAGTATTACTAGTGGATGATCCAACTTCAACTAATGGTGACACACCTGGAATACTTTGAGTATTACTACCAGCCGATCCAACTTTGAACTCTCCCATCATTCCTGCCTCCATATGAGCAAATACATGACAATGATATTGCCAGGTTCCTATCCCTACTTTATCACCTGCTTCCACAATAAACCAATGACTGGATTGTGGATCAATTAATTTTGTATCAATGATATTTGTTGTTCCAGGATCTAGCCATCTGTGAGCATGAAGATGAAAAGTATGTTGATGTGCTGCACCAAGTATATGAAATCTTACTAATTGATTAAGATCTGCTCCTAGCGTCGGGTTAGTCCATAATGGCTTTTGATTATGGTTTGAATCTATTTCTTGTCCCCAAAATGTGGATCCTACCATAAATAATACAAATTGTTTTTCTAAATCTTGTGTGTTAACATTCACTACTTTACCGTTTATCTGAGCAGGGACTTTTTCAATGGGATCTATTATTATTGCACCAAATAAGCCTAGTGTCCTATAGTGCTCTCCATAATATTCAAAAGTACCAGCTTTTTCAGCTCTTATTTCTTGGGTTTTTTTAAGCCCCGTTTCATCTATTGAATGAAGAATGAGTACATCATGTTGTGACATTTCTATTGTTGGACCAGGAATAGTAGGTATCTTTGAGTATCTCTTCGTTAGATCTTCCGCTGATTCACCATCATATAGTATATGTTTCAACATTAGATATGCATATTGACCATTAGGTAATTTTTCTGCTTTTATCGTCACTTCATTTACTTTTCCATCTTGCGATAACGTTGGTTTAGGATCAGTGCCAATTTCAGAATTTGATTCTGAAGAATTAGATTCTAAATCTGCTTTATTATAATCAATGTTTTTACTGTATTCTTCAGATTCTATTTCATTATCAATTTCCTTAGTCGCTTCTGCCATTTGTATAATGGGATGGACACTTCCTAGTTTTACATCATCATTTTCAGTTTTGAAAGGATTTAGGATACTGACTTGTTCTTCCACTCTATCTTCAATTTTAGCTATATTAATGCCGTTTTGTACTCCCATTGTTAAAGTGGAAGTTAATAACATCACAGCAAAAATACCCATTAAAATATTTTTTAATAAATTGTTCATTTTCATGATCTCCATTAATTTATGGGTGATTTTCCAGGAATACTTTCTCCTATACTATCTACAATAAATTCTCCTTTCATGCCATATAGCAAATGAGAAGTTAAAATGTCACGATATTCAGCAATTCCATCTTTACCTTGAATGGTGAAAACGTGATTTTCTAGAGGACCAAATTTCTTCTTTGTGATTACATTAGTTGTACCTGGTTCTAACCATTGGTATCCTGTTAATTCAAAAATATGAAAATCAGTTCCCATCCCGTATAAATGAAATCGGATTAAGTCTCCATCTTTCAAACCAATGGTAGGGTTTTCCCATAGGGCCGTTCGTATAGCATTATTTCTGTAGTCAATTTGGTCACACCAAAAAGCATCATCAGTAACATAACACAGAACGTCCTTTGATATATCTGCAATATCAATTTTAGTTGGTTTACCATCGATTAATCCTACTGTTTTACCACTAGCACTATCAATCACTAACGTTCCAAACAATCCTATGGTTTCTGCTCCATTCATATTTGTTCCTGGTGCATTACTGTGACCTAAATTGAGTCCTAAAGTATGATCGTGATATGGCCATGTGCCTGCTGTGCCTGGACCAGCTGTCCAATGGTATTTAATTGATTGTCCAGGTTTGACACCTTCATCGCGTAATCCGTTTAATGTACCTAAGGTTCCATCACTTGCTATTGAATAATGGATACCATGTACATGAATTGAAACCATACCTGGTGCGCCTGTATCCTTAGGATTTGTCAAAGTTATCTCAACCGAATCGCCTTCTTCTATAATTATAGAAGGTCCTGGAATAGTAGGTCCGGAAGAATATTTTTTTGTAATATTATTTAAAAATTCACCAGTATTTGCGTTAAAAAGTAAGTGTTGATCTAATTGATACCCATAAAGATCGCCACCTCCACCTGATTTTTCAATTTTTTGCACAGACATGTCGATTTTATGAAGGACTGGATATGGATAAATAGGATCTCCATAATGCCCTTGAGATTGTGCATAAATTGAATCAAATACCTGGTGTATATTTCCAAAAACAAATATTGATGCTACCAAAGCAATCAACAATATGGAAAAATGTTGGTAATAATTCATTAGTAGAAAAAGAAAAAATGTGAATATATAACAATGGATTAAAAGTTCAAATGAATTGTAATTTAATAATCACCATAGAAACTATTAGATATCATTAGAATAGAAAATTGTCAGTTTTAGAATATTCTATATAAAATAATCACACCTATGACTTTATAGTTTTTTATAATTTGCTCACTCATTATTCTTTTGTAATTATTTAAATGTACAATCTGTCTCTATGAGCTGTAAAATATTGTTATATATTACTAATTCATAGATATTTAAAACCGTATTTTCAAGACAAATTTTCGTAACATACTTAGTTATAGTAGCTATTTTAATTAACGAGACCAGGAAGTGTTTATTTTCTTTGAATTCGCCTCATAATCTCATCAGCAATTCTTTGTTTATTTTCAACTTCTACAATTACCTCTTTATATTTGAAATCATCATTTAACTTTAAAGTAATGCATCTGTTTTTGCGGTAAAATGCATAAAATACCTTCCCTTTCCCCACAACGTAAAAAATTCCAATATTTCTATTTGCGAGGGATATTCCTACAAACTTAATTGTTTTAGTTTTATCAATTTTAACTTCCTTTGTTAAAACTTGATCGATTGTTGAATAAGGAATTTTTAATTTATTAGTAAAAGGAAGAATTACTCCAAAAAATCCTTTTAGTGTTAAAATCAAATAATTATTTTGGTCCCAACTAACATTCATCATATCACTAATCTCATTGTAGTTAAAAATAAAAAATTTTATGGATTAAGGAAAAAGAGATGGTAACTGAAATGGAGGAAACAAACCTTCGGTAGGTGATTTTTCCTCTATTGATGGTGATCCAGTTGACCCAGGGGTATCATTATCTAGAGTTGGTGGTTGAACTTGTGGTGGTTGTGGTTGTTGTTGTTGTTGTTGTGGTTGTTGTTGTTGTGGTGGTTGAAGTTGTTGTTGTGGTGGTTGAAGTTGTTGTTGGTTATCTAGATTAGGTGGTTGAAGTTGTGGTGGTTGAAGTTGT
>DATDKD010000100.1:0-13566 GCA_036520175.1 Nitrososphaeraceae archaeon | reverse complement strand
AATAGCATCTTTTGTTGTTGTTACTGATTGATTCAAATATTCTTTTACTCCTATCTTTAGATAAATCATCTAGACAGTGGAAGTTTATAATATGAGTTAGAACCCATCCTTATTAGTAGTGTGTGCTAGCAATAACCCTCCTTCTGTTTTATACGAGATTTCGCTTAGCGGCCAACCTGAGCCAATGCAGGGATATGTTACTCATTTTGGCCTTGCTCCACTCAGGTCGTCAGTTTCATTCTAGGAAAGACAATCTCAGGCTATTGGCCATCATAGAATATCAATTAGTCCTCTAGATTCTTTTCTGTTACGTTGCCAGCTGTCTCCAGCTAATTATCGCTAATTTGAGTGCCTGCCATGAGGGAGGAGTTTCCTCTCTTTCGAGTCACTCGTACGCTAGCTCACAATATTATAATACAATATAAACTAATATAGATTTGGAAAATAATCTTTTTCGATTTTAAGAATTTCATTAGGGTCTTCTTGGTTTTTGTATAATTCTAATAGCTCAATATTCAACTCTAAAAAAGTATGTCCCCATTTGAATTTATTTAATAATTCTTCTGCATTTGACTGAAAACCTAGTATAAATAAAGAGCCTGCTATAGCTTCAGCAGTAGTTAATTTTCCTAACTTTGCATAATTTACAGGATTTCCTGCTAGAAGTAATGGAAGACGTCGATTAACTCTTTTTTTAAGAATTTTGAATTTTTTTATTGTTTCATCAAAATAATTCCAAGAGCAATCTATAGCACAGATAGATTTAGCTATACTATTGTCCGTTTTAGATAATGCAATTTTAGATAATGGGTTTAAAACTATAGTGTCATTCGGTATAAATCTGCTTGATTGAATTAGTTTAAATTTTACCAACTTGGCAGCAGTACATTTAGTTGGATCATCTTGTTTTAGCTCTAAAACAAAAACTTTCATTTACAATAATTATTAAGAATATTCAATTATTTATGTAAATTTAGAAATGTTAAGAGAAATATTTTTGGACTGCTTATAAACATTATAAAATCAGTAAAGTAAGTAAATTATTAATAACTTCTTAGTTAACTTATTATTCTTGTCTGAAATAATCCTTCTAAAATTTCCTTTTGAATTAAAACAAGATCAGAGAGATGCAGTTGATGAATGGATAAATAAGAAAGGCAAAGGTTCTATTATTTATAGTACGGGTACAGGAAAAACTGAAATAGCTTTTGAATGTGCACGGAAAATGGCTTCTTTAATTAGAGAACAGAATCCCCTACTGGTCTTTAAAATTCTTTTTTTGGTTCCTCGTATTGTATTGATAGAACAAAATATCAAACGACTAATAAAATACGGTATAAAAAAAGAAAAGATCGGAGTGTACTATGGAGAAAAGAAAGACATTAAAGAAATTACCTTTAGCACTTATCAGAGCATTATAAAAAACTTTGATCTACTAAGACAATCAGATATGATTATACTTGATGAAATGCACATGGTTAGTGAAACTGCCAAAAGATTAAGCAAAATTTTTGATGTGTTATATGATAATTATGATAAATTAATACTGGGTTTAACGGCAACAATTGATGAAAATGATCCCAGATATTCAAAGATAATGAAGTTAATTCCTCCGGTGAAAAAATATATGATAAAAGAAGCTGTTAATGATGGAAGATTAAGTGAACCCCAAGTTATACTAAAACCGGTGAAAATGAATTTCGAAGAGCGAAGAGTATACGAGCAGACAACGAGCACAATTAAAGATATTTCATTAAAACTTAAAGCATCGAATCCTTTGATAGTTTCAAAGTTATTAAAAGCAGGTGGACAAAGAGCCAGATTAGCAAAGTTATGGTTTGCAAGTGTTCATAAAAGAAAAAAATTGCTTAATGAAACTACCTCAAAATTAAATGAGTCTGTAAATATAGTTAAAAATCATCCAAAAGAAAAAATTATGATATTTAGTGAAACAATAGAATCCCTCAATAATATAAGTGAAATTCTAGCGAACAATAATATTCCCTCAGAAGTTATACATAATAAAGTAAAGACAAAACAAAGACAAGACATTTTAGATTCATGGGGGAAAAATTATTTTGTATTGCTATCAGTACATACATTGGAGATAGGATTTGATATACCGTCTGTAAGTATAGCAATAATAGTATCAAATACGAAAAATATACATCAACTTATACAGAGAATAGGACGAGTAATAAGAAAAACAGATGAAAAAAGTCAGTCTCTAATATATGTAATTTATGTAGATGATACAAAAGATAAGGATATACTTAACCTAGTTAGAACATCATTACAAAGTAATCATATAAATAAAAAACCAATTAACCAAGATAAAATCTCCTCTTACTTTTAGTCAATTATAGAAATGGATTTTATCAAAGTATTTCTTATTTTAACAATAATAAATGTAATAGAAAGTGAATCCAAAGTATAGCTAAACGTTAAAATTTATTGGTATATTATTTTTAGTTTTTAGAACAAATAAGATTTACATCATAGTACTAAAAATCAATTATGAACTAAATAATATCGACTAGAATTATGATTTTAGCTCCACAGGAATTAGAAAATAGTGCAAGTAAATATGCCGCTGAAGCTATTAGGCTTGATTCACAAGGTTCAAGATTAAAGGCTATTCAATTTTATCAACGAGCTATTGAGGCTTTGAATAAATTAATACAAATTTATCCGGAATACAAATTAAATAAAATATACTTAGAAAGATCTAACGCTTATTTAAACAGAATTAAATCGTTACAAATGTCAAATGTATTGGAAGACGAAGAAGGAAAGGGTGATGAAAATATAGTTGGTAATGATGCTGACAATTCTGATAGAAAAATAGGGAGTGAGATGAGGAAACCAAAGGAATCACTTGGTGAAGAGTTTGATAGTTTAATTATGAAAGAAAAACCTAATATTTCTTGGAATGACGTGATTGGTCTTGAAGATGCTAAAAGAGCGATAAGAGAATCTATAGTTTATCCTACTAAGAGATCTGATTTATTCCCGTTAGGATGGCCAAGAGGACTACTACTATATGGACCTCCAGGATGTGGAAAAACATTACTTGCAGCAGCCGCAGCTGCTGAAATTGATGGTTATTTTGTAAATGTTGATGCAGCTGCAATGATGAGTAAATGGCTTGGGGAAGCTGAGAAAAATGTTTCAAAACTTTTTAAAATGGCTAATAAGTTATACGAAAGTGAAAATATTCCTATATTGCTTTTTATTGACGAAATAGATTCTTTAATAGGAAATAGGAATGGCGAAGTAGGAGGGGAAATACGTGTTAAAAACCAGTTTTTAACTGAGATGGACGGAATAAACAATAAATCAAAGAATTCAAAACTATATGTTATTGGCGCGACAAATAAACCCTGGAGCTTGGAAGCAGGTTTTCTGAGAAGATTTCAGAAGAGAATTTATGTTACGTTACCGGACAACGATTCACGAAATTATTTATTTAAACAATATACTATGCCATTAAAAAAAGATAAAACATTGAAAATAGAAGATTTATCCAAGCTCGTTCAGGGGTACAGTGCTAGCGATATTAAAGACATCTGTCAAGCAGTACAATTAAGAGTTGTCAATGAATTATTTGAAAGTGGAAAGGCAATGGAAGCAGAATCCAATCCGCGTTCCATATCTATGAATGATTTTAAAGAAATTATAAAAATAAGAAAACCTAGTGTAAGCATAGACATGATTAGAGCTTATATGAGATGGAGTGAACAATTCAAAGCGTTATAATCAAAAAATCTTAAGTTTTCAAATATCTCTTACTAGCTTCAGTTATTTTAGTTTCTGCCATTTCTTTGTTCCCCCATCCTGCAATTCTTACATATTTTCCGCCTTCTAATTCTTTATAATGTGCAAAAAAATGTTCAATTTGTTTTTTTAAACTATTTGGTATATTATGAACATCCTTTATAGAAGAAAACGTTGGGTCTATTTTATTAATAGGTATTGCAATAATTTTAGAATCTTGACCTTCTTCGTCTTCAGTTAATAATACACCGATAGGAATTGCTTTGAGTATAGAAAGTGGAACTAATGCAAATTCACCAATAACCAAGACATCAACAGGATCGCCGTCCTCTTCCATAGTAGACGGTATAAAACCATAATTGCATGGATAAAACATTGCGGTAAACAATTTTCTATCTACAAATAATAAACCACTGTCTTTGTCAACCTCATATTTGATATTACTTCCCTTTGGTATTTCGATCATAACATTGATTTGATTTGGAATACCACTAGGAATTTTTCCTATAAAGCTAGAGTTCACAACAGGGATATTTAAAATCCCATTTATAACTCAACAGATCAGTAACTAAAATCAAAAGATATTATTAATAAATTTAAATGGTTGTCATATTTTTTGTAATTTCCCGTATTTACCAATATTTAGATTATTTTCTCCTCTATATGCATGTGTATACCCATTTTCAATAACTACCATGTCACCTTCCTCAATCATGTTAATTTGATCATCCCATAGAGACAACTTGATTACTCCAGTTTCATCTGAAACCTGAGCATCGGCGACCTTTGCTTGTCCTCCTGTTCTTAAGTTTACAGATCGCGGTTCAGAAATACTATCTATTCTAACTTTTACATTTACTCCTCTCATTCCAGGTCTCAATTCATTAACCTTTTTTTCACTCGTACTCATTACTAATAAATAAAATAAAGAAGAATAATAAAAATGATAATATTTTAAATTAAAATATATATAATTTAATTCATAATGACTGGGAATTTCTCACAATTCTAATAATATATAACAAAAATAAATCTAGAGAATTGGCAAAGAAAAATGCAATATGAATAAGAGCCATAATAACATTTGTCAAGCATTATAAAATATCCTATTGACAGTTTGTTAAAATTGAAAAACAAATTTGAATTTTTTATTTTATAAGATGACCGCTAATTTAAAAATTTTTTTATTTAGCATTAATTGTATATATGTTTCACACTCATATTGAAGTATATTGTATAAAATTATATTTAAACAAAAACTCGGATGTTAAAACAAGTAAAAATTTTGATTCAGAGAAAAAAACATTCGAATGGGATCACCTATTATTTTTATAGTCACTCAATATATCACTATATCGAGCATCCTTATATGCAATATATTTAACATATTCGCCATAGGTAAGATCCAATGAACAATAACTGCATTTTACAAATGAAAAATCATCTTCCAGATGGGCAGTTTTTTTACAATCAGGACAAATTATTTTCATATTATATAATATAGTTTTTAAGCTATAAATACTTGGTTTTATTAGCTTGACACTAAAATAACCTTTAGCAATATTTTATTAAATTGCTTTAATCTGTTTTACAACAGGTTGTCTTGCTTTTCTAAAAACTCGGAATCCACAAATACATTTTATTTCAGGCAATGCAGACAATTCTTCTATTGTTACATTAGTTCCACATCTCATACACTCATAGGAGACACTGCCTAGACCTCCAGATTCCATAATTCTTATTCTTTTAAAGATTAATTTAATTGTACTGGAAAATTAAAAATGTAGTTCCAAATGATTAATAAGTTTGTTAATCCCAATATCAGACAAAATGAGGAAAAAAATTGTAATTGCAAGTGTTTCGTTAATGGCGATTATGTTTGTAGGCACTATAGCTGGTTTTTTAAATTTTGCTCCCAAGACTAATAATAATAATCAAGATACTCTCAATCCAGAGACATTTTTAAATAAATTATTAAGTCCCTCTACAGTTAATGCCTCTGCACTAGGAAATGAACGAGCTAACATAACAATAGTTGAGTTTGCTGATTATCAGTGTCCATTCTGTGCACAATTTAATAAGGAAACTAAAGATTCTATAGTAGAAAATTTTATAGACACTGGAAAGGCCAAGTTTCTATATAAGGATCTTATTGTAAATGATGGCAGTGATAAAGCTTCAACTCTCGCTGCAGCCGCATCTTATTGTGCAGCAGAACAAGGAAGGTATTGGGAGTATCATGATGAATTATTTAAAAACTCAAACGGTGAAAATACAGGATGGGTAACAACTGACAATCTAAAGCAATTTGCAAATAACGTTAGAGTTCCTGATCTTATGAAATTTTCCGACTGTGTAGATACTGGTAAATATAAGGAAATAGTGAGTGAAAATGATTCCTTTGCTAGGAATATTGGATTGCAAAGTACACCATCCTTTATCTTTTATAACGGTACAACACCTGTAGCAATTCAAGGAGCACAACCATATGAAGCATTTGAGCAAATAATTACTGCAATAAGCTAGTTTATCATACTTTTCGCTGGTTTTATCAACTATTGTTGATAACTTCCATTTCTTCTACAATTGAAAGTTATTCATTTCTTTATTTCAAAATAGAAGTTTTTAATAGAAAGGCGAAAATAAACCCAGCCGCAGACAACAATACAATTATCCCACTGGGTGCTAGATTGTAATAATAAGAAAGAACAATTCCAGCAAATACTGATAAAGTAGATAAAGATAATGAAATTAAGAGTGTTTTTTTAAAACCTTGATTAAATAATAGAGCAGTTATGTTTGGAATAACTATTAAAGATGAAATTAAGAGTATTCCAACTAATTTCATAGAAACAATTATTGTTATAGCTACCAAGATAGTAAATAAATAGTTAAGTCTCTCTACTTCAATCCCACTAATTTTTGCTTGTTCTTCATCAAAAGCAATATATAGAAATTTTTTATAATAAACTATAATTATAGACACAACTATTATTGCGACAATTATTATAGGATATATATCTTGTAAACTCACTAATAGAATACTTCCAAACAGAAAACTAAACACATCTACAGAGAAGCCGTCAGATAAACTAACTAAGGTGACGCCTACTCCCAAACCTAAAGAAAGCATAACTGCCACCATGGAATCTGAAGGAAGTTTTGTAGATTGTCTCATTTTTGCTATAGCCAAGGCAGTGACTATTGAAAATCCCATTGCAGTCCAAATTGGATAAATATTTAAAAAAGTACCAATTGCAATTCCTCCAAATGCCATATGAGAAATAGCATCTCCAAATAATGATTGTCTTTTTAGAACAAGAAATAATCCAATAACAGAACATGTTATAGCAATAATTAAACCTGAAAATAATGCACGCTGAATGAATCCATAGGAAAAAATATCTACCTCAAACATGTACGAATCATTATAATATGGTTTTTTTACATATCGTGAGAATGCATATGAATTTGCATTGTTGACTCAGAATAATTCTTGAGATGATCTTCACTAGAGAAAAATTCTCCTTTATCCCCATGAAAGAACATCCTTTTATTGATACAGGATACTTTGTTGGCATATTTATTTACTGCATCCATATCATGTGAAGACCATATTATTGTAATCTTATTTTTTTCATTAAGTTCCTTTAGAAGGGAATAAAAATCATTCTGACTTTTGTGGTCCAATTCATTAGTTGGCTCATCAAGCATTAGGATAATTGGATTATTTACTAATGCTTTTGCTATTAAAACACGTTGTTGTTGACCTCCGGAAAGCTGACCGATTGTTTTGTTTTTCAATTTATATAATCCAACTTGTTTTAAAATTTCCAAAACTATGTTCTTTGAAGTATTTCTAGGGAGAGATAAGGATACGAGTTCTTTTACTGTCAACGGAAACTTTTGATCAATAGATTTTTTTTGTGGAATGTAACCTATTTTTCTGAATACTTTCTTATATTTTTTTATATCTTGATTTAGAATAGTTATTTTTCCAGAATATGAATTTAGTAATCCCAACATACAATGAAATAACGTAGTCTTACCTGCACCATTCGGTCCTATAATCCCTAGAAAATCTCCTTCTTCTACATCAAAGGAGACATTTTCTAATACTGATTCTGAATTATAGTTGTATGATACAGATTGAACAGAAACTAATGCCATTTTATGCAATCCTCGGAATATAGAATTCTTGTATTGTTATAATAAACATTATCTTTCATACGTTGTATTGCTTGCAATAGTATTTCTTATTATATAATAATTATTATTAATTATATATGCTTTATTATTAAGAAATATTGCAGTTAATGGGTATATTTAATAATATGATAGATTGCAGAGTGATATAACTTTTTATGATAAAAATATAAAAAATAATCCACTAATAGATTTAATATTTATTACTATATTTTATAATAGATAAATATGCTGTCATCCACTGAATTGAAAGAATTATGATCATACAGAAAAAATCAACAATAATACCTGAGATGAATAAAAAAAGATGGATTATCAGATACTTTATGTTATCATTAATAGGTGTCATATTACTCATCAAAATTTACTTTATGTTATTCATAGTCGACTTTATAATAGGATTTTATAGCGTTCTTACTACTCTTACTCTTTGTAGTATTTTTTTGTTTTCTTACCTGAAATTTAAAGATCCTTTATTGAATATAAAAAAGAACTCCAATGACACAGAACCTCTAATATCAATAATTATTCCAGTTAAAAATGAGGAAGAGAATATAGCAAATTGTATTAAATCTTGTATAGATTCATCTTATAAAAATAAGGAGATAATTGTTGTTAATGATGCTAGCACTGATAAAACACCAAGTATTTTAGAAAGATTAAGAAAAGAAAATCCAAATGCACTGAGAGTATTACATCTTCCAATTAATCTCGGAAAAAAACATGCTATTGAAAAAGCTATAGAAATTGCTAATGGAAAATTTTATGTTTTTATGGATAGTGATTGTAATATGTTGAATGACTCCGTAGAAAATCTTGTAAAGATATTTCTTTCTGACAATGAAATTGGGGCCATTACGGGACATGGAAAAGTACGTAATGCAGACACAGGAAATTTGTTAGAGAAAATTCAAGACGTTTGGTTTGATGGACAGTATAGGATTATTAAAGGAATGGAGGGTTCATTTTCCTCATTAACCTGTTGTTCTGGATCTCTCTCTGCATTTAGAAAAGAAGCTATAATTAATCATATTCATGAATGGGCAAATGATAGATTTTTAGGTATAGAGTTTAAATTTGCAACGGATAGACGATTAACTGCATTTATTCTTGCAGAAAAAATAAAATGTAGTAGTGACAAATTCATAAAGAAAAAACAAATAAAAGAAAATGGAAGAAAAATAAAATGTCAACAATGGAAACTACAATACAGCCCAAGTGTGAATGTAGAAATTGGAGTCCCTAAAACATTAAAAAGTTTAATTAAACAACAAATACGATGGCGTAAAAGCTTCATAAGAAGTATTTTTGCAACAGGAGCGATTTATTGGCAAAGACCTTTACCTGCTGCAATTATTTATTATTTAACAATTGCTTTAAGATTATTTAGACCTTATATTATAATAAAATCTCTCATATTATTACCCTTAACGGGTGATATCTTAAGTGGTATTTTTTATTTAGGAGGAGCTATGTTTTCAGGGTTGTTTTATGGCATTGATGTAAGACTGAGGAGGCCGGGCTATCCTAGGTGGTTTTACAGGCCTTTGATGAATGTTATTTCAACATTTATTTTTACATGGTTAATCATATACGCCGCTATAACAATAAAAAATAAAACATGGAGATAATATCATTATAGATAATCTAAATAACTAAGTTAAATTTAGAGTATCCATTGGGAAATTTAAGGGTCTTTCTTATTTATTAAGAAACATTAATTCAATTTTTATTAAATTACAATTTCTTCAAAATAACGGAGAACAGTAATTTCAGATACTTTTGGAATTATTAAATTGTTATTATTACTTACCATTTCTAATAGCATTGCAGGAAAATTTGCACCAGCAAGTGTAGTAAAAATTGTACCTCCTCCAAATCTAGGATTTATTTCAATAATTTTTAGTTCTCCGTTTTCAGACTCTTTTAATTGAATACAACATGGACCTTTAATTCCTAATGTCTCTGCAGTTTTTTTGCAAAGATTTTCTATCATGGAGTCACGTTTTATTTTTCCTTTTACTGATACCCCAGCTTTAGTATCTATTCTTATTCTTGGAATTGCCATTATTGGTTTTTCAGTAAGATCAGAAAGAACATCTACGCTATATTCTGTTCCAGGAAGATATTCTTGGAAAATCATATTTTTAAATTTGCTCAATACATATTCAAGGTCTAATTTGTCTTCTATTTTTATAATATTAGTACTTCCTTTACCAAAACGTGGTTTAGCAATTAAAGGAAATGTATCTATTTTTTCATAATATTCACAAGTAAAAGCAAAAGGAAATTTATTTGATAAGAATTTATATGATAACAGTTTATCTTTGCAAATTTCTAATACCTTTCTTCTGCTAACTATTGGTATAGCTCCGTATTCTACTATTAAATCATAGTTGTTACTATACCCATAAATATCAAACCCAGAGGAAGGCATCAAAACTTTGATATTTTGTTCTTTAATTATTTTTAATAATTTTTCAATAAAAAACTTATCATCGTAAGGCGGTATAAGATAATAGAAATCGCTAAGAAAAAAGCCTGCAGATAGTGAATTTGAATCAGTTGATACAATATTTCCTTTAAATAATGAAAGTCGTAAAGATTTAATAGTATTAATTCCCGCAGGCCCTCCAGCGCCAGGAATAAGTACATTGAAAGTATCCATTAAGATTAGTTATAATGTGATGATAATTAAAATCTACATATTTTTGAATTAATAGCGTTCTGATTACTATTAACGCTTAACCATTCTTTAATTAATAATAATTTGCATGATCTGATAATAATTTTAGAAATAAAATAGAGAATATATATTGTTAGACATTTTGTAATAGAAATTATGAATTTAAAAGAAGACTATCATATTCATACAAATTATAACGATCATTCTGACTCAAACCTTACAGTGAAAAATGTAGTAAAAGAAGCAGAACGAAAGGGATTAGAGATAATTGCTTTAACAGAACATGTAAGAGAATCTTCAAAATGGATCCCTAATTATTTAAATGAGATATCAAACTATAAAGAAAAAACAAAGGTTAAAGTAATTTCAGGATTTGAAGCAAAGATTTTGTCTGATGGTAATATTGATTGTAGAGAAGAAATTGCTAGAGATTACTTTATTATTGCAAGTTTTCATACGAAATATTATGATAAAGCTATTTGGATAAATGCATTGAAAAAAGTAATTGAAAATAAGTACGTAAATGTGATAGGCCATTTAGCTCCCGAGAATTCATTTGATATAAATACAGAAGAGATAGAAGAATTTGCAAAACTTCTTCGTAAACACGACAAAGTAGTAGAGGTCAATGCAAAATATAAGATGCCACCTGAAAATTGGGTTAAAATATTTATTAAAAGAGGGGTTAAGTTTCATCTTGGTAGTGATGCACATTCCCTTAGTGAAATTGGTAATTATGCATCTATAATAAAGTTAATTAAATTATTTGTGTAATAGGAATCAATTTTTATTATACAATATAATTAGAATATTTAAATTTTTTAAAGATAAGGATATTTTAACCATAAAATTTTATATCACGTATATGATTAATTCGATATTGCCTATAATAAGTATTTCACTAAATGATGATATTATTAATGATATTGATAAATTGCAGAAAAATCTTGGATTTACTGGAAGATCGGAAATAGTGAGAGCAGGGTTAAGAAATATCATAGCAGAACAAAAAGAAAGAGATATCTTACAGGGAAAATTGGCTGCTTTATTATTAATCATTCATCAAGAAAGAGATGATGATCAAGTTACTAATATGAGACACGATTTTGAAGAAATTGTGACTACACATATACACAGCAAAATTGACCAAGATAGATGCGTCGAATTATTTTTACTAAAAGGAGAGGCAGAATTAATAAGGAATATGACTAAAAAGTTTCAAACTAATAAAAAATTAGAACATGTAAAGCTTATTGCTATGTAAAATATTACTCAATATTCTGTTATTATATCTAAAACTATTTTATTTTTAATTCCAAGGAATATCCAATTAGATCTGTATTTACTGTTGCCGGTCCCATATAAGTGCTGGTGAACTGAGCCGATTGTAGTGAATCCTGAATTATAGAGCTACAAGAATAAGAATCGAGTCCAGATTCAAGACAAAATTTGAGCAATTCGTTATTAAATTCTGTTAATGAATTACTAGAGATAATATCTTCATTATTACTTTTTTTATCTACTATCTTTGCAAAATATTTCATATTTTGATTTTTTACTTGATTAACAGTAACAGAAGATTGGCTCGAAGAAGATTGGCTCGAATCTTGATTCTTAAAAATAGCCCTTATTTCACTATCAACAACATTTGAAGTATTAGGCATTGGTGATGATGTATCGGCAGAAGAAGAGCTTGATGAAGAGGAGGAGCTGGGTGGAAGTAAGGAATTTAGAGCAGAAGAGCTTGATGAAGAGGAGGAGCTGGGTGGAAGTAAGGAATTTAGAGAAGAGCTTGATACTGAAGAATTTGGTCCTGAAGAGTCTGTTAAAGGTCTAGCAGTTGGTGGAGAAGAGCTGGATGAAGAGGAGCTAGGTGGAAGTAAGGAATTTAGAAGAGAAGAGCTGGATGAAGAGGAGCTGGAGGAAGAAGAGTTTGATGAAGGAGAGGAACCCATTCCTTGCATTAATGAATCAATAGTACTATCGATTATATTTCCCCTTCCTACTTTATTTAAAAGATTATTTATTTCTGTATCAATGTTTGTAGGATTAGAAACGTTATCTGATTGTGAATAAACTAAGTTTAATAATTGCTGACTACTACTGATAGATACCAATAAGATTAAACCATACAATGCCAAAAAATTAAATTTCATTTAAATATTTTACCTCGACCGATCTTATATCTTTTAGTATTAATATGAATTGTATAAAAGTTATAATTAATTCTCCTATAATATTATAGGATCTTCTTCTATTGAATTTAAAAATTGGTAAACGTTCGGTAGAAAATAAAACAATTATAATAGTTTTAAGAACATAGAAAGAATTTATAAAATTGAAAATATTAAAAAATCTTGTCAATATATTAGTCGGTTTGTTGTGTTATATTTTCTGAGGTTTGATTTAGTGTCGGAATTGCTAAAAGTTTTGGAGTATCAATTAATTCTATTATACATGTTTTGTCTGTTCTTTCTATTACTCCTGTACATCCAGAAATCCTATTTATTTCATATCCAAATGTATTAGATATCTTAACATCATAATTTCCTGGCTTTATAGATACTTTTTGAAAGTTGTTGCTACCTGCAAAGGAATTTGGTTCAACATTTTCTCCTTTGACTGTTATAATAAAATCTAATGGTTTTTTGCTTCCACCATGGACATTTATTACTTCTAATAGAACATTCAAGTGAAGGTCACGTAATAGTAAGTTTACATTTGCATTGTTATTATTGTTACTGTCGTTAAGGTTCTTATTTGTTGTAGCCATTGTAGTTGTCAAATTGTTACTTGTCAAATTGTTACTTGTCAAATTGTTACTTGTCAAATTGTTACTTGTCAAATTGTTACTTGTCAAATTGTTACTTGTCAAATTGTTACTTGTCAAATTGTTA